>NZ_JAVRBR020000126.1:0-23534 GCF_034531165.2 Dendronalium sp. ChiSLP03b
CGCAACTGTACCGCCAGTAAAGTAATTTGGCGTTTTACTACTGAAGACGCGCGTGTCAAACTTAAACATCTTTATCCAATTTTTGAAACCGATGAAACAGGCGATTCTAATGCAACATTTTAGCCTTGACACGCCACTACGGCATAACGCACTGTCCAAAGGCTTTGGTGCGTTACGCTACTACAGATACTTAGATTTTTTCAGAAATCAAATAGGATTCCTATATATAGCAATCCTATTTGATTTACAAACTACTCGTGGAGGCAGGGAACAGATTTTTTTGTAACTCATTTAGGACTTTTATATCTAAGTTGTAAATATTTAAAGTAGTTATCGTGACTGAGACAGAATTAATTACACACATTGCTTTTCTGTTCCGAATGAATTTAATTTTGTCCAACTATTTAAGAGGTAAAAATGTACAAACCCAAACGAGATAAAAAAGCCAAGATCCAGTCACTACTGTCGCAAAAAAAGAAGGTGGACAAAAAAAAGGTGTCGCCAGTTACACCAGAAGCCCACCCAAAAGAGCCACTAATGGAACACATCTCGCAGATCGGTAATGTTCCTAATCCTGCCGCCCATGCAGCTATCCTGAATCGCGTTCCAGCTAATCAGCAATCTTCTAACAAGGAATTTTTACTTCAGTTACAACAGCAGTATGGAAATAGTTACGTCAAACAGGTGCTGCAATTAGCACAGCAAGAAAATCAAGATAAGGCAATATTACAAAAAGCATTAGAAGACGAACAGCAAACAGTACCATCAAAACAAGATCAAGATGAAACAAATCAGCCAGAGGAACAACTATCTTCTAGCAAGGATGCGAAAGAAGAGCTAGATAAATTGGAATTGGTAGAGCCAGAAAATCAAGATGATGCAATATCACAAAAAGCACCAGAAGACGAGCAGGAAATAGTGCCATCAAAACAAGATAAAGATGAAACAAATCAACCAAAGGGACAACTATCTTCCAATCAGAAAGCGAAAGAAAAGTTAGATAAAAAGAAACGTAATAAAGCTTAAAGAATATTTCTACAAAATACATCAGTTCAATTGAGAAACTTGTCTGAGGTAAAATATGCACGCGCCGAAGCTGGATAAAAACGTTAATACCAAGTTAGATCCACAGGAAACTGCGGCGGAAAAAAGTGTGTCGTCGCATATACAGCGCGATCCACTAGTGCAGCAAATTTCGCGGATGGGCAATGCTCCCAATCCCAGCGCTCATGCGGCTGTCCTCAATCGTGCCCCAGCTAATCAGCAATCTTCTAATAGGCAATTATTGCTGCAATTGCAACAGCAGTATGGAAATCCCTACGTCAATCAAGTGTTGCAATTGGCGCGAGAAATGGGTGGGAAAACATCTGCCAATCCGACTGAACAGCCACTTGTACAGACAAAGTTGACAATTGGTGCAGCGGGGGATAAGTACGAGCAAGAGGCGGATCGGACAGCACGTCAAGTGGTACAGCGGATGAATGCGCCTGCTTCTCAACAGCCAGAAGTCAGTGAGAAGATGCAGCCAGCAAAGCCTGAAGCAAAAGAAATATACAAAAAGCCACAGATAAGTACTATACAACGGCAGGAGATACCCGAACTGGAGAAAGAGGAAGATGAACCCGTCCAATTGCAGTCGGAAACGGGGATTGTTCAGCGGACTTGCTCCAAGTGCGACAAAGAACAGCAGCCAGGACAACAAGAGAATAAACTTGCTCAAATGCAGCCGTTGGTACAGCGTCAGTCTGCTGACAAGGAGATGGCAGATACACCAGACTTGGAAACGTCGATTCAAAAGGCGCAAGGTAGGGGACAGCCTCTTTCTGAAAATATCCGAGGACAGATGGAGCAAGCATTTGGGGCTGACTTCAGTGGAGTAAGAATTCACACGGGTTCGCAATCTGACCAACTGAATAAATCTATCCAAGCTCGCGCTTTTACTACAGGGCAGGATATTTTCTTGCGTTCTGGTGAATACGCACCTACAAGCAAGCAGGGACAGGAGTTGCTTGCCCATGAGTTGACTCACGTTGTCCAGCAAAATGGTGATGCGGTGCAGTCTCAAGGAGCAAGTGCAGCGAAAACCACGTCTAATGCTCCGAACAGTGAAGGAGTATCAGTTGCAACTAAAGCATCGACGGATAATACAGTCCAACGGGCTTGTTCTAAATGCGAGCAGGAAAAGCAGGAAGTAAATCTGCAAGCGAAACGAGAATCGGATCATACGGTTGAAGCGACTCCTGAAGTAGAAGCATCAATTAGTCAAGTTGATCGCCCAAGTATCCAAAGGATTGCCCTAGGCGATACCGGGCCCACAGTCCGAGAACGCCCAGAACCTAAAGAGGAGAATAAACCGCAAACTCCCCAAGAAACCACTGAGTCAGATGATTCTAATTGTGACCAAGTGGATAATACAAATAATTCAAAACCTGAAGACAAGCCAAGCGAACAGCCGCAAAAATGTCCTTCGGAAAAAGAGCAAGATGAAGATAATGAAGAGCAAGAACCGCCGAAAACACAGCCAAACAGAGATAAGTTAGCTAAAAGACCTGCTATTTGTCCCAAGGAACTAAAACCAAATCAGCTGGAAATTCCACCAGAGAACGCACAACAACTTCTAACACCTACGCCACAAAATCTAACAGCAACACCAGCATTAACCACGGGTAAGGAAGCACTAGCTCCCACACAGAATTCCCCAGTCACAGGTGAAACAGTTAGTCCAAAAACTGCGACAGAGAAAGCAGAAGCCACAAAGACCGCTACAGAAGCGCAAGGACAGCTAAGAACCACAGATGCCGAAGTAGCCCGCTTGGCTGACTTAAAAATTAACTTTAAACTGCCCAAACAGAAAGGAACTGATACAGACAATAATGCTGCTGCCTTGGAAGAGCAAAGGGCTACTGCTAATAGTATGGCGAGTAACTTCTTTACAGAAGCTGCTTTGCGAGTGCAGACAGTTACAGGGCTAGGACAAAGTGTTTCTGCTCGCATCAACGGAGTAGCAGAAAGTGCAAAGTCAACCGTAATGTCAACAGTTCAACAACAAAAGGATACGGTTACTGCCCAAATTAACCAACAACGCACTCAAGTACAAAACCAAGCACAGGCAAGCATAGTCGAGGTTCAGAAACAGTATCAAGCAACACTAGTAAATATTTTCCAACAAACTACCAAAGTAAGTCAAAAAATCCAAACAGAATACACAAATACGTTTCAGAAACTCGATCAACGCGAAAGCGACTTACTGGCACGTATTGACAAACTTTATTTGCAGACTTTCGACCAATATATAGCTGCTGGCGAGAAAGTAGGTAATGAAGCAATTGCTACTGGAGAGAAATGGGCGAAACAGTGGGAGTCAGAAACAACAACATTTGACAATCGTTTTGTCCAGAAGGTGAGTCTCGGTTACGATAACACGGAATATGAGGAAAACAAGGATAAGCTCGAACACAGTCAAGACACTCAAAACCTTTACAAGAAAGCTGAGGTAGCCAGAGAAGTTGCACAACAATACAAAGACCAAGTAACAGAAGAAGCGACTAAACAGGCGAATAACCTTGGAGAAAGCAAGGCGAAAGATATTAAAGTTGTTTGTTGCGGGATTAAGAAGTTTCGCAAAGAGTTACAAAAGTATCAAAAAGAAGCTTTCAAGGCTGTAACCGATCTCCGTCAGAATGCTGTCACCCAAGCAGGGGAAACACAAACCAAGCTAACTAAGTCTGTTAATCAAACCCTGCAAGACACCTTACAATCTTTAAACAAACAAGAAACAGCTCAATTGCAAATATTACAGGGTTACGGCGATGTCCAAGTATTGGCAATTGAACGGGATGCTCAAAAAGCGATCGCCTCTGTGCAAAAAGGAGTCAACCAAGCTGCAACCAAGCTGCAAACTGCCCTGCAAGATTACTATACTGAATTTCAGGGCATGGAAGCTCCCAATCCTGATGAGTTAAGTGTAACTTTAGCAGAAATACTTGGGCAGTTTGACAGTAGCATTGCCATAGTATTAGAAGAAACCCAAAAAGGTATTGCAACTACCGAGTCTGGTATCAAACAAGGAGAACAGCAAGCTGTTGGTGCTATAGGTGCGATCGCTCAAATAGGCATTGAGGAATCAGAGGCAGTTGTTGAAGCAGCCGCAACCAGTTTTACTAACCTCAATCAAAGTATTACAGACATTTTCAATCAACTCCGAAACATTTACACACAAGAAACTAATAAGGTTGTTGAAGCCACAGCAACAGGTCTGGCTCAAATTACTCAAAACCCATTTGCAGAAATTTACCAAAAGCTCAGTGACGCTATGCAAAAGAGTGTCACTCAAATTGAAGAACAATTGCGGCAATCACTAAAATGTCTGGAAACTGATATCCAGAATTATGCTGCCAAAGCAGTTGAAGAAGAACCTTGGTGGAAACAATTACTCAAGGGTTTATTGATTCTTGCCACCATTGTCATAGCAATATTTGTTGCTCCGATCGCAATTGGTTTCGTAGCTGGGGCGCTGGGAGGAGGTCTAATTGCAACTGCTGTTGCTTCTGTCGCTGTTGGCGCTGCATTAGGAGCTGGTTTGGGTGTTTTATCTCAGATTGCCAATAACGCGATCGACGGCAAGAACTGGATGGATGGTGTGGGTGAAGCTGCTCTTGCGGGTTTGATCGGTGGTGCGATCGGTGGTTTAGGTGGCGCAGTGGGTGGTACGCTGGCTCAAGCAGGCAAATTGGGGGCAGGATTGAGTAAATCTTTCTCGCAGTATGGAATTGAAACTGTTATTGCTGATACTATCGGTAATCTTGTTGGTAATTTAGCAGTAGGTGAGCCAATAACTGCGGAAGGAATTCTCTTTGGTCTGGCGATCGGTACAGCAGTTCATGTTTCCACAGCTAAACTGCATGGAATTGCTAAACGATCTGAACCCGCCAATTTTGCTGACAAGCAACCAGGTGAAGTAAGCAACCTTGCAGGAATGAAACCCGATGAAATAAATGCGCTGGCTCAACAAACTGGAATGAATCCTGATGAATTGGCTCAACTAGCAAAACAAGATCCGGGTAAACTTGCTGAAAGCGTTGAACGCGCTCAACCAAGTCCCAGTAAGCTGGTTAATTTTGCTCGCTGGTTTGAGAGTACGCAAAAAGGTGGATACCAGCTTGGTGAGCGGGTTGGTTCTGCGGTGACAAGTCCGATTAAGAGCGCCTTTGGCGGTAGCCGTGGCAATGCAGATATCAGCACACCTACTACTCGCTCCGATGTAGGCACAGAAACACCAAGGAGTTTGAAACCTGATACTGACGTGCCGATGACACCAAGAGAACAGGAGATTCTTAAGAATACTGCTCCTAAGCGCGGTAATGAATTAACACCAGAAGAACTGAATACAGAACTTGGATTAGCAGGAAAAGCTCAACCCAAGTCGATCAATGAGGGAGAATTTGTTGAAGAGAGACAACTGCCCAACGACCACGAATGGAAGGAAAAAGAGGATGGCACTTGGTGTCGCTTCTCCAACACTCCTGGTGGTGATTGTATGGAAGGAGTCGAGCTTGGTGATAATAGTAGTAACAGTAGCCAAAATGAATCTCCTAGCAGTACTAATAGTAACAGTAGCCAAGATGAATCACAGCCACGATCTTTAACAGAAGAAGAAAAAAAAGCACTTGCACCATTTGAACACTTATCACTAGAACCAAATAGTAGTAAACCAAACAGCAATCCTCCTCGTAAACGTAAGAGAGATACTGCTAAAGAAATTGTAGGTAAAATAATAACTCGTCCATTCAAAAAATCTAGACCCAATGAAGCTAATAAAAAGACAAACTCTGATCAAAAAGGAAACCAGAAGAAAACCTTAACAGAAACACACAAACCTGAAAATGTATCCGCTTCGCAGCCCAATCAAACTAGAAAGCAGCGAACTTTTACAGTTGACTCTTCTTCAAAAATTCCGGAGCCTTTACCATTCGACCCTAAGGCTGAATATTCCTCAAGCGATAGCGAATATATTCCTAGTGATACCGAAGAAGCTAAACAAGATAAGAAGGCAATATATAACTATACAAAAAAAGGTAAGCAGGCAAAAGTTCAGCCGAAGAAACAACAAGAAGTTGATAATAAGGTGCGGGGAGGTCGCAAGGGTTTAAATCAAGCCATATCACAGCTTACTAATGATGCCAACACAATACATGATGTCATCCCAAAATATACTACTACTAAAGGTGGCAAAAATCCTGGCAAAACTCGTAAAAACCAATCGTACGGAGCAACGACAATATCAACAACTATACTTCGTGATACAAAGACGGGTTTTTATAAAAAGTTTGTATTTACCAATTTAGAGGGAGCGCCTCCACGAGCTATTAGAAACAAAGCACAAGAGCTTGGATATCATGTGATTTGGTCGCGTCATAAGTCTCACGCAGAAGGTCAGCAAATACAATTTGTGGACGCAAGAGGAAACAGATATGAGTTAGTGAGTCAGGGATGTGACAAACCTCACTGCGGCGAATGTAATTGGGCAATGAACGAATACTACGGCGAGAATTATCCAACTACAAGTGAAAAAGGCAATACGAAATTCGAGCATTGGTATCAACCAGACCGATTCAAGAAGGCTTTGGGGGGTAAGGAAAGTCCCTTGAGAAAAGACGAAACCCCAAAAGCCACTCAAGAACAAATTGCAGGTAGCAGTAATCAATTTAACCAATCCGAATCAGAGAACATTACAACACAAGCATCTAGATATCCCACATTTCAAGTGGAAGGATGGGAACCTGGTCCTGGTCAACTACCCGATTGGATCATTGGAACGGGCGTTATACATGGGCAGCCTATCATTATTAATGGTGAACATTACATAGTAATGGAAGACCATAGAAGACAAGTGCAGATATCAGATATTAATCCGCAGGGTAAATTTATATATGTAGTTCCAAGGCTCCAGGGAGGATAATCGGGGGTCAATCTTAATTATCTCTAAAAGCTGGGCTAGGTATTAAATAATACTTTCATAAAAACTACTGTGTGGACGACTCGGCTTAAACTCTCAAACTAAACAGTTAAATGCAGATTAACTAGGTAGGTAATCTCTGTATTTTATATAAACTGCAAACTACAGAAACCTGTTAAAAGGATTATAGGAGGTTGCTATCGTGAACGAGGATAAATACTCCCTTTGGATTGATTACACCCGCTCGCGCTACTTTCTCATTCCCGAAAACCAAGATATTTCCACTGGAGATTTAATCATTTTTAACCTCACTGGTGAAAAAAAGACAGTCTCATCAACTGCACTTACCTCTTTTGAAGTCACAGAAGTAGAAGTTAGAGCTTTCCTTGAAACTGAATTGAATCAGCTAATGGAAAAAATCGAAATTAGCGAGAAAATGAAAAACGAACTACCGAATATTTTGGAAGAGTTGTTTTCATCCTCAAATATAGAAAAATGTATCACAGAAATAGTTAGCCAAGTGCTAAACTTAGCAGACGAAATTGACCAATCACCTGAGTTATTAGAACATAAACTTTATGAAAGTCTTACATCTTTGAGCAAAGACTTATTTGCCAAACAAGAAAAACAATTAAAAGAAAAACGCAAGGAAGAATATAGAAAATCTGCAAAGGAAGCAGTGACTCAATCTTTAAGTTCCTTTGTTTTACCCTCATTTACAGATAAAGACTGGTTCTCAGAAATTAGCTTATTGCCAAAAAAGGAACAAAAATAAACCCCCAAAAAACGGAGGTGATGCTTTCAAGATGTAATGCGATCGCCTATAAATTGACAAAAAAACAAAACCCAACAATAAGTCTAGTAAGCCACCAACAAGAGCTGTCACTGCAATGGAATATTATACAACCTCGCTGCAACACATATTGGCAGAGCTAGAACGGATAGATTTACTTATCCAAGTTCAGCTACAACGATTGCAGCAGATCCAATCTACTGATACAGCCTTCCAAGGACTCTATATTTCTGAAGAAGATTTAGAGGCAATGCTAGCAAAACCAGTTGGTATGCCACACTGGGCGGCTGCTTCTACACCTTTATCTACAGATGAAGTTCAGAATGTTTTCGAGCAACTGGCAGATGATATTGCTTTATGCAAAGAAAAAAGCATCAAACGCAATATTAACTTACGTTTGGCAGCACTCGCTCGCAGCTTTCAACTCACAACTATTGATATTGATATTCTTCTGATTTGTCTGGCTCCAGAACTTGATTTACGTTACGAAAGCCTCTATGCTTACCTTCATGGTGATGTCACAAAGAAGCGCCCCAGTATAGATTTGGTCTTGAACCTCCTTTGTCCTTCTTTAGAACAGAAGCTGACAACACGGCAACGTTTTACCCCAAGTCATCCTCTGCTAAAGCATCACTTACTCAATGTCTTTGACGATTCATCTCAACACCAATCCCCGCTATTAGGTAAGTTTCTGAAACTAGACGATCGCGTGGTGAATTACTTACTCAATATTGATGAAATTGACTCTCGCATTAACACTTATACTAAACATAAATTACCGCAAGCTAAACTAGAAGACCTGTTATTACCAATTGAGGTTAAGCAACGCTTCCAACTGCTAACCCAGAAAAAACACATACTGACAGAAGGCTGTATATTCTATTTCCAAGGAAGCTATGGTGTTGGTAAGCAGGCGACTGCTGAGGTGCTTTGTCAGGAGTTGGGTATGGAATTGTTGATTGTTGATGGCGATCGCCTGCTCAACTCAGAAAATGTTGCATTTGATATAGCTATCAATTTGGTTTGTCGTGAGGCATACTTACAGCAAGCGGCTCTCTACTGGAAAGGCTTTGATAGTTTACTCGAAGATGATAAACAGGCACGGCTCTTGTCATTCATCAAGCAGTTGGAAGATGCCAATTTACTGACTTTTCTTGCTGGAGAAGTAACCTGGGAACCAGTAGATGCATTGCAAGACATTCCCTTCTTACGGATTGAGTTTTCTCATCCGACAAATACCGAACGAGTGCAACTATGGCACAAGAGTCTTAGAGGTAACACAGATTTTGGTTCTGACGCAGACTTAAAGATATTAGCCAGTAAATTCCGCTTTAGTGGCGGTCAAATTGCAGATGCTACAGCTACCGCCCGAAATATAGCCCACTGGCGCGATCCAGAACAGCAGCACTTGACAATGACAGATATTTATGCAGGCTGTCGCTTGCAGTCTAACCGAAAATTGAGCAACCTAGCTACTAAAATCAATCCTTATTACAAGTGGGATGACATAATTCTGCCTCCTGACCAAATGCAGATGCTACGAGAAATCTGTAATTCAGTCAAGTACCGCACTCTCATCTACGAAGAATGGGGCTTTGATAACAAACTAGCTATGGGCAAGGGAGTTAACGTTTTCTTCGCTGGTCTTCCTGGCACTGGCAAAACTATGTCCGCGAATATAATAGCTGGAGAATTAGGCTTGGATCTCTACAAAATAGACCTCTCCAGCGTAGTCAGCAAATATATTGGCGAAACCGAAAAAAATCTGTCTCGGATTTTTAACGAAGCTCAAACCAGCAATGCCATTCTGTTTTTCGATGAAGCAGACGCGCTGTTTGGGAAACGTAGTGAAGTCCGTGATTCCCACGACCGTTACGCCAACGTTGAAGTTAGCTATTTATTGCAACGGATGGAAGAGTATCAAGGAGTTGTGATTTTAGCGACAAACTTACGCAAAAATATGGATGATGCCTTCGTCAGACGGATGCATTTTAGTCTGGAATTTCCCTTCCCCAACAAAAAAGAACGCCGCCGTATTTGGGAGCAAATTTTCCCAAAGTCTACTCCCAAGAATCCAGATGTAGATTTAGATTTTATGGCACAACGCTTCGAGATTGCCGGAGGTAACATTCGCAACATAGCTTTAGGCGCAGCCTTTCTCGCCGCAGATGATGGTATGGCGATTTCTATGAATCATCTAATTTGGGCGACTCGGCGGGAGTACCAAAAAATGGGCAAAATTCTCACAGAAGGAGAGTTTGGCGAGTATGCTCGGTTGGCATAGCTTTGTCGCGTGACCTATGCTTCTGGATAATTTCACCTATTTACTACTTGCTGACTTCAGAGAGTGACAGAAGAGGGCTAAAAAATCGCCGATACAATTCACAAGTTGCGATCGCTTGAGATCCAGAAAGTTTAATCAGCCCCATACTGCTTAACTTGTGAGTGAGGATGGGATCTAAGGAAATAGCTTCATTGGCATTCAGAATGGTATCAAAAGCTTGTGCTAACTCAGGCTGTTTTTGCAAGGTTGCCCAGTGACGCTGCAAGTGATGAGCATAAATTCCGCTAGCAGTGGGAGCAGTTTCTAGCAGTTGCGATAAAGTTATCTCCTTTCGACTCAGATGATAGAGAGCTAAGTGTACTAGTGCCGGATGTCCCCCAACCATTGCCATTAATTGTCTAGCTCGTTCCCCATCTGTCCAATTGAGTCCATAGCATTGGGCTAACTGCTGTACCTCTTCTTGGCTGAAGTTGTTTAACTGAATCGGTAAGCCTACATTAAAAGGAGACTGATTAAGTTCGAGAGGAACATAAACATCTGTTGAATGAACCACGAGCAAACGAAGCTTTTGCCAAATGGGCAGTCTTTTCGCTTCTTCATACCAAGAACGCAATAAAGGTAAAAAATCCTTCGCTACTTGGGGATGCTCGAAAATATGGTTCACCTCATCCAACGCCAAAATCAGGGGAGTATTAATTGACTCTAGTAAATATTCTTGGAAATAGAGGGTGGAGCTAATTTTACTTCCGAGATCTTCATCCCAATATTCGTCTAACATCGGTTGACGCTGAAGCTGGTGAGCAATATTGGCACACAACCAACGCAAAAGTTGATTCAAGTCACTCAAAATTGTCTGCTCGACTTGTTCTAGATTCAAGCTGATGGTGCAGTAGCCCTGGTGCTTCGCATAGTCAAGAATCCTCAGCAGCAGTGAAGTTTTGCCCATTTCTCTGGGAGCTTTAATCCTGATCAGCGCTCCTGGTTTCCCAATTTCTTGATAGATTTGCTCCTCAAGGAAAGAACGTTCGAGGTAAAAGGGAGAGTCGAGAGGAACTGAACCACTGGGGTAGCAAGGTAACGTATCCTGATTCACTGTGGCAGGAAATTGCGTCAGGTCTTGTTTTAAAGGTTTTGTCTTTGGATCTGCTTTGGTGGTGGCATAAGATTCTAGCAGTACCCGACAGTTTTTTTTAGTCACGCGCTGACCAATGACCTCGGAGAGTCGCCCAAACAACTCTGGGGCAACAACATTGGTAAAGTAGCCGGGACTATAACCTGCCTCTATAGCTATTTGGTTATAAGTTCTATACTGCCAAATACCATGCAGAATCAGATTTTCTGTGGAATTGAGAGGGCGATTATGGCTCTCAATTAGCAAGCGGTCAACAATCTCAAAGAGACTATTAAGGTTCATAGAGATTACAGACAGATACTACTAAAAAATAACAGAATTTACATTATGATTTACGCAACTAGTACATCACGGCAGAAATAAACAAACCATTTGAAATAGGTAAAAAGCCTGTAACATAGGAGTTCTCTCTTTTTACTTTTGACTTTTTACTTTTGCCTTGTTGTACTAGCACAAGGTGCTGCCATTTATTAGTACAAAAGTATTGTTTAGAAGAACGGTTCTTGCGTTGGTTTTATGGTAGAGCATTAAAATCGCAGTTTTATCGAAATCTCAAAAACCGAAAACCCAGTCACAGCAATAAATATACGCTATCTTTAGATTTTATTTATTATTCTGTAAACAAAATAAATTTTCGTAAATCAAACAAAGATAGATTCATAAACACGGTTTTGTACTCTCAAAGTTCCCTGTTGCTTGACTACTAGCCCCGATAAAAGCAATTCTCTTTCCTCGGAACTATCAACTGCAACAAGCTCTCTTTGATGCAAAACTTGTCGATAGAGTTCTAATAACCGAACGGATTGTTTGCTTTTGAGGAGGCGATCGCGGATGGTTCTAAAATGCTCTGGTTCATCCTGTGATTCCCAGTTATCTATTATCTGAGTTCGCACCAAATTTTCAATCCATTCGGCTTCTCTATTAGTAGGGATAGAAGATGAAGAATTGCGGATGAGTTTACAGAGCTTTTGAGTTAAAAAAGGCTGACCACTAGTCCAGGCTAACACTTCTTTTAAGATTGTTTGAGGATTACTCACTTTGTCTGCTAATCCCTGAAGTAATGGTTGGGCTTCATGCTCTTTAAAGCCTGACAATTGAATAGTCTGACCGATGTTAAAGGGCGTTCTTTGGTAGTCAGTAATTAAGTCGCTAGGGGTAGCAACTCCAAAGAGAGCAAAGGTTAAATGTCGATACTCTGGATTAATACTGCGCTGATTATAACAGGAGCGAATCAAAGCAAAAAAGTCATTAACTGGAAAATTCAAGCCCAAAAGGTTATCAATTTCATCAATAAAAATTATCAAGTTTTTGGTGATAGTGTCATCATTTTGAGCAACTTCAACTAGCAAAACTTCTTCAATAAATTGACTCAACCTTTGAACTGGAGAAATATCTCCTTGCTCTTGCCACCAAGTTTTTAAATTAACCTTTCTTAGTAAACCAAAACTTCGCCATAACTCTACTGTCAAGCCTTTGTACCATTGGTCAGGCGTGACGTTTTCGCTGCCAATGCGGGTCAAATCGATCGCCCCGCAGCTAAATCCCTCATGCTGGAGATGGTGTATCATGCGTACCATCAAGCTTGACTTGCCCATCTGGCGAGGATTAAGAATGTAACAAAACTCTCCCCGTTTCAACGCCTGGTAGAGATAACGGTCTGCTGAACGCACAACGTAAGTGGGAGCATCCATCGGCAGACTTCCTCCCACTTGATAGTCAAAGCTAGAGGGTTGTTCGCCACTTTTGAGTAACTCGTTTTCAAAGAGCAGTTCGGCTTGGGTGGCTTTGAGAATTTCCAGGGTTTGTGAAAGTTCTTGAGTGCGCTCTTCTACTCTCAGTTCTAAATTTCGGTTATAGTCCTCTAATTGACCGTAGAGACGGGCATTTTCAATGGAGATAGCAGCTTGAGCAGAAAGAATTCTTAAAACTTCAATGCGATCGCTAGTAAATGCATCTGTGGTTAAATTGTTTTCTAAATATAAAATACCGCTTAGTTTGCCTTGATGTAACAAAGGGGTACAGAGAATCGATTTTGGTTGAGTGGCGACAATGTAGGCATCGCGGATAAACTGTTCTTCTGCGGTAGCGTTATTCAGAACTACATTTTCTTGAGTACGGACAACATAGTTAATGATCGCAACTGGTAAAATTGGTGTCTGCTTGTCACCATCCACAGAGTCAATAGGAAGCGATCGCACTAAAGTCACTTCATCAGAATCTACTGTACTTTCAGCTGCGATCGCCCATTTACAATCTTTTTCCAATATCAGAAAGCCTTTTTGAGCACCGCCATTTTCAATTACAGTTTTCATTAACTTAGCCAGCAGTTGGTCTAGTTGAATTTCGCTAGCTAATACTTGAGAGGCTTTGGTAACTGTGATGATATCGAGAGCTTGGGGATTTGTACTAGCAGTAGATTCAGTTGTATTAATGCTTTGGTTTACTTTTCGTTCGTTTATATCCATTAGAAACTGTGGGTACTCCAATTCTAGAGCTTCAACTTTGGCTTTTGCACCCCAATGAGAATAACAATGATGGGCATTGCTCAAATATAGTCTTCCTATTTCTTCTCTACCTAAAGATAAATAAAATTCTGCGGCGCGTTCGTAAGCTATGGCTTCTTCGTGAATAAATTCAGATTTTTTAGCACCTTGAATTGCTTTTTCATAAAGCTCTTGAGCTTGCAAAGCTTGACCCAATACTCGCGCTTTCTCTGCTTCTACTAAATTGTATTTATTTTGAAAGTTTGCGGGGCAATCACTAGCCCATATTTTCATATTCTGTTGATTTGTTTCTACTTTTTCTAATATTTGTTTTTGCTGCTCTATAGTGCAATTGTGATGATAAGCTAAGAAGGAAAGAGAAGAGTATAAATTATGTTGTGGTACAGTTAAATGCGAGCCAAGACTTTCAAGATATTTTTCCGTATGAATTGTATTATCAAAAGCTTGGGATAAATCTTGGAAAATGTAATAAGCTATTGTTTTGTTGAAATAGAAAGTGAATAGTAGCCATTCGTTACAAGTATCAATATATTTTTTGATAGTTTTTTCTTCTTCTTGTCGAGAATCTCCAATCAATACAAGTTCTTTATTATTAGATTTTGTTGTCAAAATTTTAACTATTTTTTGAAGTATTTCTATATAATCAATTAAATATTGTTGCTTATTTATTTTCAGAAAATTACTATATTTTATTTCCTCACTTTCAACTTGTTTTAAATCATCTCCTCCAAAAAATTTTATTAAGCAGTAATCTAAAGATACATAACTAGAATACTCATACTCTCCTCTATTGATTCCTTTCTGAAAAGTACTTAATAATTTATCCCGTGCTATTTGTTCTTTAAGAAATGTTTTCCAGTGCCAAATAAATCCATAATATACATGAATAGCTAGAGATTCCGATTGAGGTATATCAAATTTATTTAGCAACTTGATAGACAATTCTCCAAATTTATATCCATAATTAATATCCTTTATTACTCCACACAGAAGTAGCCCATAAAAACTATAGGTAACAGCAACTTGGGGATAATTTCCATATTTAATACAAATATCAAGTAGAGTTAATATTACTTGAACCAATAATGAAAAGTTTGTAGTAAACGTAGGCGCTATCATCTGCTGTAATATTTGTATAGCTGCTAGTTTATATTTATCTACTATTACAGGTAGATTTGCTAAATCTTCATTGTTTTTATCTTGAAAGAATAATTTAATATATTTCTGTTGTAGTTCAATTTTTTCATATATATTGATAGGTTGATTAGAGATATCAATTCCTAGTTTTGATAAAATATTCAGGGCACTATCTATTGCTTGATGACTGTCGAATATAGCAAAATAATACTGTACTTTTATTCTATAAACTTCGACTAAATCGAGAATATTATTAGCTTTTTTTATAATTGTTTCTGAAAAATTTTCAATTTGTTCAAACTTATTATTTAAGTAGAGTAATTCTAAAGTTTCTACGGAGATTTCTAAAGTTAATTTATACTGTTGTTCCCAACTATTTGCTGCTAATAATCCTAAGCAAGTTTCTAAATATTTTAGAGCAGGTTGATAAGCTGTTGATGCTTTCGCCTTTTTCCCAGCTTTTAGATTTAATTTGGCTAAATTATCTCTTTCTGAGCGCTCAGTAATTAATTCAGCTCCTTCATTTAATTGATTGACAATATCAAAAATATTTGACTCTAATTCATTTTCTTGAGTATTTCTTAGTAAGAAATGGCCTACTTGTAAGTGAACTTTTTTTTTATCATCTTCTGGAATCAAAGCATAGGCTGCTTGCTGAACCCTGTCGTGCAAAAATTTGTAGGGGATATATTTAGGAATTTTGGCAATAAAAGTAGCAGAAATTTCTGAAGTATCTCTTGATATTTCTTCTTGATTCCAAAACAGAGGTATTTTATAGTCATTACTGAGGGGTAAAATTAAACCTGATTCCAGCGCTGGATGAAGTTCTCTAGCTGTAGCCACTTGAGATTTATTATTGACATTAGAGAGGATTTCCAAATTAGATTGGTTGCCAATACAAGCGGCTAGTTGCAAAATTTTCTGAGTCTTTTTATCTAATTTGGTAATTTTGTTGATAGTTAAGTCAACTACATTATCAGTTATTCCTACTCTTTCGATTTCTTCAAGATCCCAGTACCAACAATTTTTATTGTAATCAAATAAAAAAAGGTTTTCTTTATAAAGAGATTGAAGTAATTGAGTTAGAAAAAAAGGGTTTCCTTGAGTTTTATTAATTACTAAGTCTGCTAAAGATTTTGATCCTTTTGTAGAGCAATTTAAAGTATCAGCAATTAATTGGTTGATGTATTTGATTTTTAATGGTTGCAGCGAAATATAATTGACTCTAGCACCTTCTTTTTCAAATTGTTCTAAGGCTTGCATCAAAGGATGAGTCACATCAATTTCATTATCTCGATAGGCTCCTATTATTAATAAATATTCGCTGTCATAATCGGTTATTAATAGCTCAATTAACTTCAAAGATGCTAAATCTGCCCATTGTAGATCGTCCAGAAAGATAACTAAAGGGTGTTCTTTTTTAGTGAAAACACGAATAAATTTCTGAAAAAATAAGTTAAATCGATTTTGAGCTTCAGTTGCTCCTAATTGCTCGACTGACGGCTGTTTACCGATAATCTGCTCTAATTGAGGAATAACATCCATGACAACCTGAGCATTAGGCTCTAAGGCTGCTAAAAGTTCTAGTTTCCAATTTTGTAGTGTTGCTTCAGTTTCGGTAAGTAACTGCCGTATTAAGTCACCAAATGCTAAAGCGATCGCCGCATAGGGAATGTCTCGCTGCAACTGGTCAAATTTTCCGCTAATAAAATATCCTCGCTGGCGTAATATTGGTTTATGAACTTCATTAACTAAAACAGATTTGCCAATTCCTGAATAACCAGAAACCAGTATCATCTCACTGCTGCCTTGACTAACTTGCTCGAAAGTAGTTAATAATTGTGTGATTTCTTCTTCCCTACCGTAAAGTTTTTCAGGAATAACAAAGCGATCGCAAATATCCTGAGTTCCTAAACAAAACTCGTCAATTCTCCCTAAACTCTCTAAGCGATCGCGACAGGTTTCCAAGTCGGCTTTGATTCCCCAAGCACTTTGGTACCGTTCTTCTGGGGTTTTTGCCAACAATTTCATCACAATGTCTGAAACGGCTTTAGGTATTGGTTGAGACGGTGAATTTGATGTTTCTACAAGTTCATGTGGGGGAACAGGCTGTTGAGCAATATGACAATGAACTAATTCTATAGAGTCAGTGGTTGCAAAAGGCAGTTTATTAGTGAGCAATTCGTAAAAAGTGATACCCAAGGAATAAAAATCGCTGCGGTAATCTATCCCTCGATTCATTCTTCCAGTTTGCTCTGGGGGAATATAAGCTAAAGTTCCTTCTAATAGTTTAATATTGCCAACTGTCTGAATTTCCCGAGATAAACGGGTAGAAATGCCAAAGTCGATGATTTTCAGTTGTTCTGTTTCTGGGTTATAAACGATATTAGAGGGGTTAATATCTTTGTGGATAATATTGGCAGCGTGAATAGCAGCCAAACCTTCAGTAGTTTTAATAGCTATAGAGAGAAATTCTTTGAGAGTAAATTGGCGTTGATTGCCCATTAATAGTTTTAAAGATTCACCGCCAAAGTCTTCTAAGAACATGACTAGACTATTTTTATACCGCAGCAAATCATATGCGTTAATAACTCTATCGGTATTTAAGGAGCGAGTCACTTCATATTCCTGTTTGTATCGAGTTAGTTCTGAAGGAGTTGGGTAGTTTTCCTTGAGAATCTTTAAAATAACGGGTTGATTATCAGGCTTGAGAATGGCTCGATAGACTAACGAATTAGCACTTTCATAGATTTTTTGGCTAATCTGATAATCTGCTTTAATGTTGTCTGGCTGCCGATCCATATTAAGTTTGATAAAGTCCTGGAATCCTTATTTCTACAGGCTTTCCAGGATTTTATCATACGTGTCTAAATTTTAGGCTACAGCATAGTACTTACTTGAGTTTTCAAGAAGTGACTTTTTAAATCAAGTGCAAGTGAGTGGAATATAAGGATAGGGAGGTCTAAAATAGTCTACATCTATTAAATATTCGTCACCATCTTTTTTATAAAAGGGAAAATTACGTTCCTCTTCTGGATCTTCTTTTGCATATGCCCATTTGTGAATATTCTCTTGTTCAGCATCAGCAGGTATAGTCGGATAGGGAATAACAACCTGATAAGCTACCCAAGGTTTTTCTTGGCTAATAATAATCTCTTTGATATCACCATTCAACCTATTCCAATCTACTTCTAAACTATACTGAATAGTGATTTCACCTGTGCTTAAAATAGGCTGGGAAATTTGGTGGTATTTATCTCCTCTTTTATAATAGGCTTGCCCAGCTAATAACAGAGATAAAGAAATTCCTTGCCAAGCTCTGCTGCTAGGCAAAATCAGAAATCTTGCTTTTTCTGAAGGTCTTTCTTTAGGCTTTAAAGGCGAGTAAATACTGGGATCGTCAGGATCGGGGTTGTCAGGAGCATCTCCTCCACCATAAAGGAAAATTTCTCTAGCGATCAGACCATCCAAAATATTAGAGTCAATAGCATCCCACTCACCAGCAGCAAATTTATCCTGCAAGCCCTTTTCTTTTGCTTCTAAATAAGACCACCAAGTTTTAGCAATTAACTGAGATAGTTTGCGGCTATGTAGCAGAGTCCGCATTGGGACATAAAAATTACCTAGCTCAGTTTGTTGATCTTCTTTGGAAAATGAGTCGATAAAACCTTGAGGAAAAACGACACCTGACGAGGGTAAATACGAAGATAGCTGGTTTTTTGGATCTTTCTTTCGTCTAGGATAATTTTCTAAGTTGTTTATTGTTTCTTCATCGAGTTCAAACTGATTAAAACTCTGTGCGTGAGTGTTATTAGACGTTTGACCGTTATTAGATGTATTACCTCTTGTTTTCGCCAATATGCTTGTAGTTATTCTCTCGTTTTTTTCCTGAGAAGGTTCTACATATAGTATCTGATAATAGGTATTGTTTTTAAACGGCGCATCTGGCTGTATTGGATCTGGATTTTGTGCAGCCATTTTCCTTTCCTCCTATATAATATGTAATTCAAGACAAATTGTAAAAACGGCGAGGATTATCCCAAAGAATCTTTTGCACAATTTCTTTCGATAGTTTTTCCTCAAGCTTTACCATTTCTGCAACGATATTCGGCTTATGATCCATATGGGGATAGTCTGAACCAAAGATTAAATTGTCTGTGCCAATATATTCGATCGCCTGAGCCAAATAAGGTTCTGAAGGCTCTATAGCAACAAAGCACTGGCGACGAAAATAGTCCGAGGGCTTGATCTTGACATGATCCTTAATTTTGTCCTCCCAAGCGAAATTTTCGTATTCTTCATCTAGTCGCCACAGCCAATAGGGAAGCCAGCCACAACCAGACTCCAGAAAAGCCACTTTCAGTTTTGGATGACGTTCTAATACCCCTCCTTCAATCAACGCTAATAAAGCCATCATCTGTTCCATCGGATGAGAGCAAGCGTGGATAGCAAAACAAGTGTTAAACCTTTCTGTTCCAGTAGTAGGCAAACGACTGTAAGCCCCTTCGTGAATGCCTACTGCTATTTCTAGGCGATCGCATTCTGTCCAAAAAGGCTCGTAAGCGGAGTCACTCAACAGTCTTCCTTTGAGGGGATTAGGACGTAAAAACACCGCTTTCCAGCCAAAATTGACAATTTTATGCAATTCATCCACCATTGACTCTGGCGCGTGCAGATTAATTGCTCCTACCCCCTTCAATCTATCTGGAGCGTAACTACAAAAGTCCTTTAACCAATTGTTGTAAGCACGGGTAAAAGCGCCAGCAACTTCCGGTTGCATAGTATCCATCGCCCAAAGCCACAATCCATAAGTTGGATAAACAAATGCTAGATCGATTCCCATCAGCATCATCTCTTGAAGGTGAGACTCGACATTGTAGCCTTGGAAATAAGCATTGGGATGAGCTGACATCATCTGCTTATTCGCCTTATCTCGAACTTGTTTAGAGACTTTTTTTACAATGTCTTCCCCTTGAATTTTCATGTCTGGTGAGGGGGCAAACTGTTTAAATTCTGGTTCTAGATACTTAGCCCACATACTAGGAGGTTCAATTACGTGGGAATCCGCATCAATAATCAAATATCCGTTTAACATGATCTGTAATCAATCTGTCTCGGAATTGGGAGTTGGTGCGTGAGGCTACAAGTCTGAATTACTACACTGAAATTTTCTAGTGACTTCACAAATTGTACAGTTTTACATACCAGTTGCGTAAGCCCTATTTTTATCAAACAATCAGGATGCAACCAATGTCAAACAAAAAATTAATGAAGTGGCGATCGTACAACAATTAATATCAGTGTTGTGAGTGACAAACTCATCCCGCAGATGTTCTTCCCAGAGTTCTTGCAAAAACTCCTGGGCTGGTGTCAGGTTGGTGGTTGCCTGTAAAGAAGCTTGTTTGTCTATTTGCTCTTTGACCGTGTTGGATTTTCCTAGTTCTATCTGTTCACAGAGTGTATTGATTCCAATACTTGACTTCTTTCAGAATCTGAGAAATCATTGTCAGATCCTTACACCTTACAGTGTAAGTGAACTTGTTGCGAGCAAAACACCTACTTTCTCATACCTCGCAACAGGAACACACTTTTGCGATTCATTGAGGTGGGTTCCAGTTTCCAGACCCGTACCAAACATTGACCAACTCACCCATCAAATCGACGTTGAGTTGCTCTTCAAAACCAAAAATCATGATGCCCGCATAGCCATTCTCCTTGAGCCATTGAACATCCCCATGCGGGCTGGGGGATCGTTGCCCAGACCAGAACCCGAGCGAGAGTTGGTTCTTGTTCAAGTTGAGTTTTGGATAAGGCTTCAGACGAGACTCTGGAGAGCTGCCGTATGCCAATTCTTGAATTGCTGTGAGGACTGAGGACTAATATAAGCCGTCATCCGTCCATTGTTTTTCATAGTTAATCTTCCTGATGAATTGATTGTGCAAATCCGATCGCGATTGTTGCCCCATGAAAGCAAATCTAGCTTAGGGTTTGATATTGGGACGATTTAGCTGTGCCGACTCTTGACAATAGCGCATTGAGTCAGGACTATCGCTCTTGAGCGTGGTCGCTAACGGCGTGAGCGCAAAGTACCGATCAAATGTTAGTGTCAGTGGAAATAGCTTGTAATATGCAAAGTGCTGAGTGCTGTTAGCGGTAGCGGGGCGTTTAGCCCGTGCTAAGTAGAAATCCAGGTTTTCCAGGGCTTTGAGCAATCAACAATGTCCTAACTGCCGAGAAGGTTGCTATAAATCAGTTTTGTGCCTGCCGCCGTAATCAAGGCTTCAATCTCTCTTCCTCAAACCGTTGCTGACGCTCTTTAGAGAGACCTTCACCACTTTTGACAGGCTGCACGGAACAGAAAAGCGCTGGCCCAACAGCTTTCGTACTAGGCTCATAGATTGCTTCTCCGGTCTTGACTTGATAAATCTCGTGGTAAAAAGCTATTCCCTTGTCGGTGTTCTCTACCAGCCACTTCCACCAGCGTGAGTGAGGTAGCTGGCGTGCCCAATGACCCAAATCGTTGTAAGAACGCCAGTATTGCATAAGCAACTGCCCTTCAGGTGTAGTCATCGGACGATTAAGCAACAGTCCTTCGGCTTTTGCTGTCTCCAAAGCTGGAAACATTTCCTCTTGAATACCACTATCCTCGTAGAGACGTTGCCCTGCTTTAGTGTGAAACTCAACGCCAAAGAATGCCAGGCATAAGTTTGGGTGTTCCCAGAGTGCAGCAATGTATGCACTATCGGCTGGTGGTTCGGTCAGAGCAATACCACTATTATGTTCTTCCATTGACATAAGATTGTCTCCTGTTTTGTTGCAAAAATCAAAAGTTTATCTAATGTCGTCAAACTGAATTCTGGACTAGATCATGCCGCAGCACGGCTATATCTTCGGCATCGAGTTGGACTGGAACGCCACTACGAATCAGTTCGGCAAAATTCTCATTCGGCACCATGACAGTAATCGTGTACAGTCGCTCTGACCCAGTGTTGCGGATCTCATGAACTCCCGTCGGCGGCACGAGCAAAGTATCTCCGGAACGAATCGCAATTTCTTTCCCATCACAAATTGCAACGCCTTCACCTTTGAGCACAAAAAATGTCTCAACCGCAAATAGATGTCGATTGGGTGGCGTTTTTCCACCAACATCAAAAATCTCAATGCAATACGTGATGGATAAATTGACAGTTGCTGGATCAAAAACGATCGCTAACCGATTTGTAGCATCTGGACTAATACGGTAAGCCTGATATTCATGCGGCGATTTGACCACTGGAATGACATGAGATTCGTCCATTAGAGCCTCCACAATGCTACCTACTTTCGTAATTGATGATTTAAAACGACTTTGTAGGTCACGTATTCTTTGCGTAAACTACCCTACTGGTCTGTCAAACCTATTTTGATGGTTAGAGAGACGCGATAAATCGCCGTCTCTACAGAAAATCTATTCGTCAATTATTTCTTGACAGACTATCACACTATACTAAATTGAAAGATCGCTGCAAATTTTGGATGCCACCCCACGCCTTGAGGAATCAGGGGCTGGAGAAGAAAAATGAGTAAAATTGAAAGCTCCATAGATAAATCTAAGCGATCGCTTCTACAACAAAAACCCCCTAAATTAGTAACCAAAAACCCTAAATTCCATCGCTAGCTTCGGATATTTGCTATTGCTATATCTGATTTACCAGGATACGTGGTACGTATTTTGGCAGAACCTCTTTAGGAAGTGAACGGCCCCTCCTCAATTGCCCGACAGGAATCAGCTTTACAAGTACGCAGTCTACTTAGTTGGTCAGCAAGCTGTTTGAGTAAAGTTGGATCGGCTGTAGAAGCTAGGTTGTCCAACTGATATGGGTCTTGCTTGATATTGTACAGTTCCTTCTCCCCTGTTTCATATTCAATATAGGTATAGTCTTCTGCCCGGATTGCCTGATAAGTAGGGATCTGCGGTATTTGACCTCCTTTTTGGAGTGATTGAAGCTCTGACTGATCCTGAAGAAGCTCTATCTGATTCTCAAGTGCACGTCGCTTCTGATTTTGTTTGTGTTCCACTAGAAATGCATGACGCCACTTAGGGAGTTGTGGTGTCGTAGCCTTTAACAACGGTAAGAACGATCGTCCATCAACAAAAGCGGGTGGTTTAACTTCAGCCATCTCGGTAAAGGTTGGGAAAAAGTCGATATTACCCACTTGCTCTTGCAGTTCCTTGCCTGCTGGAATTCCTGGTCCACGCACTACCAGAGTCAAGCGAATATCTTCCTCGTAGGCACTTTGTTTGCCTGAACTTATCCGGTGAATACCTTGTTTGTAACCGTTATCAGACGTGAGAACGATGTAGGTATTGTCAAGTTGCCTATTCGCCTTGAGCGTATCGACTAACTTGCCAATTGCCTCGTCAACCGACTGTAGCGATCGCAAGCGCTTTCGATAACTTTTATCTATATCGTCAATTTGTGTTTGATTGAGTTGCTCCAAGTGTTTAATGTATTGAGGCTTAGTACTAACATCAGCTTCGTTAAAATTGTCTGGACGGGGCGCTTTAACATTTGGGAAGAGCTTCTCATGGCGTGGTGCTGGCGTATATGGTCCGTGAATGTTGAAGGGAGCCAGATAAACGAAAAACGGTTTGCCGTCTTTGGCAGAACGTTGGATGAAATCAACGGCAAAGCTAGTATAAACATCTGTACCGTAGTCTTTCGGCTTGTCACCGTACTTGACCAGCT
>NZ_JAVRBR020000127.1:0-46882 GCF_034531165.2 Dendronalium sp. ChiSLP03b
TGTTTCTAAAGCTTTGAGTACTGTACCTGATTCAATTACTGGTGAAATTAGTAAGAATTCTTTGAGTTGCATTCAACATTAGTACACTTGGGTGACAACCCTCAGTCTACCTGGTTTTGAGCTTAACCGAACCGTATTGAGAGATTATCTTCTGTAACTATTATTCCGTCCATGCTGCTTGGAAAAAGTCGCGCTCACAAAACATGGCATAACGATAAGTAGAGTTAATTAAACTATTGTCCGTAGCGTAATTGTTAACCAAACTTTCTAATTGTTGTGCCAGTGGCTGAAAATCTGCACTGCTGTAAGTACGAATCCAATCAGTATATTGATGATCGGGTATGCCATTAAGAGCCAACTGTTCCCCCAAAAACGCATAAAGACGCATACAGGGAGACATCGCCGCAGCTGTTAAACCCACATCTCCACCCCAAGCAGTAGCTAGTAGAAAATCAGTGTAACGGCGGGTGGCAACTCCAACTTCCACGGAGTGCAAATTGACTCCCCACTGGGTAGCATAGCCTTCATGTAACCGCAGTTCTTCCAAAACTCCAGCAGCTAGATGGTGAAATGTAGTAAACCCTAGCCAGTCTGGTGCTTTAGCAGCGGCTATGCTGTAGGCACGGGCAAAGGCTTGCAAGAAGAAAGCATCTTGCCCCACATAGTAAGCAAACTTTTCCCGCTCAAGGGTGCCGTCAGCAATGCCTCGCACAAAACGATGCTGCAAGCAAGCTTGTGCTAAATCTTGATTTGCTGCCCATAATTGAGTAGATAGAGTCATTTGTCAGCGAGCGATCGGGTCGGATAATCCTTATCATTAAAATCTCTCCACGTTTTTGGGTTAGCCATAATGATAAGTCTTCAACTGGATATGATATCAGTGCTTAGTGGAAAACTAGCAACAACTGATGACTACCGACGAATAATAACTAACAAAACTTAAAAAGGTAGAAATTGCAGTAAGACTGAACTCAGACTTCCTAAAAAGTCGAAAAAGCTAGGTTTACCAGTAGTTACTTTTTCAGTATAGGGTGTTTGCAGTTCTTTGATAAAAGCTTGAGTTGTTTGTATACCAGAACTATTATTTTGGGATGTAAACAGTTTTTCTGCCATTTGGGCATCTTGAAATGCACCTTGGCGATCGAAGATTTGATAACGAGCAACACCACGAGCAAAGTAAGCGCCTGCATATTCGGGTTTAGCAGCGATCGCTTGCGTGAAATAATTAATTGCTTGCTGTTTGTTACCTTTTTGCGCCTCTGCTACACCCCAAGCATAAAAATCTTCTGGTTGGGCAATTTGCAATGGTATACCAATTGCACCTTGAAAGTTAGCACCATTGAGGTAAGCACTATTAAATTCTGCATTTGTTAGATAGGTATTTCGCAAGTCAGCACCTGCTAGATTTGCCCCACTCAACTTAGCTTCACTCAAGTTAACGCCAAATAGACCAGCACCGCTCAAGTTTGCTCCCCTTAAATCAGCGCCACTCAAATTGGCACGACTGAGGTTAGCACCTGTAAGATTAGCACCGCTTAAATTGGCTCCAGATAAGTCAGCCATTACTAAACCCGCGCCTGTCAGGTCACAGTTTTCACATTTTTTGGTTGTCAATAACTGTTTAACTTGTTCAGTATTCGCTGCTTGAGCGATCGCTGTCATGCCGATCGTAGTTAAAAATGTGGCTATGGCTAGAATTGGGCTTTTCATACTCAGTTTTGTAATCTTTTTAACTCAACATCAAAGCTTGGCTAACAAATTTATACTCCAGCCTATGATATGAGTAATCTGAGTATTTTGCCCTCTGTAGTTACCTATATTACTTGTGAAGCTGAGTTAGGGTAAAAACTTCTTGGTTATGCAAGTTCATTTTGCCAGTTATCCAGGTCGGAGAAGACCAACTAATTTCTGTAAACAAGCTCAGAGCAAATGTTAAAATAACTGCCAGCCAAAGTTTTTCCAGCATAATAGTGACTCCCCACAAGTACTGAATAATAAGTTAAAATTAGTTTTTTATTAGTATAATTTATTTAAGAAAACACTAAGTGATAACCGAATAGCCAGTCAGTGATTTACATCTGATTTTTAAGTGACACTTATCACACATAGTAGTGCATAAGCCAAAGTGTAAATATTGAGTATTATTAAGTACAAGTTTAGGAGAATGGGTATTAGAGGATTTTTCCAGTCAAAGCGCTTTGCGTTGGGTGTAAGGGGGTAGGGTGTGAAAGTGGAATGGCACTAAGAAAAGGTGAAATCCAAGTGCAAAGACTGGGTGTAGGGGTGTGGGGGTGCAAGGGTGTACGGAAGAAGCTTTTCCTCCATTGAAAAAGCTTGTTGCTTGATTTTAAATCCGATCGGTACTTAGGCACGGACTACGATTTTAGGTCATTACGAGCCTACTCCTTCTCCTATGTCGCCGCTAGCGCGTAGCTTGCTTGTTCGTAGGAGTACGGTGAACCCGCAGGGTAGCGAAGTAATCGCAAAGCTTAGTTTTTCGTTGCGAATGCGTAAGTCCTACTAATTCTTTCCCTTACACCCCTACACCCGCTCCAAAGGAGCTTGGTCAGATGCGCGGGTTAGTATTACTATCTGCTTGGCTTGACACTAATAGCTAACCGCTTTTTCTTTAGCCAGATTGCCATCAACCCTAAAACTGCTATTCCACCAGTAATTGGTGGTTCAGGTACAGGCTCAACACTCGCTAGAGCAATTCTCTGTCGATCCTCATCATGCACACGGAAGACACTGACATTATCTAGGTTGTACCAGGCAGAGCCTTGTTGGCTAGCAAATTTTAACTTTGTGTGTTTTGATGTTGCTACAAAATTATATGTATATTCTGTGAAACCTTGGAAAGGAAGATTGATTTTTTCATCAATTAACTGTCCATCTACATATGTGCGAAAGATATTATTGTTATCCTCATCTACGTTTGCTAAGTAGTAAGTCAATTGGTATTCTTTATTCTTTTTTGTATCGAGAATTTGTGAGATACGAGTAAAGCCATCCGATGCACCAAAACGTACGCTCAGAGAATTATTCTCAGCGTCATCAACAGTATAATTGTCTAAGTAAGTAGTATAGAACTCTTCATCAGATTCACTATTTTTCCAATCTGTAATGAAAGGATTATTTCGAGTGGGATCGTTAGGATTTAACAGGGAGTCTACTGTAAAACTTCCATTCTTCACAAGATTTACATTTGCTGCTTGTGCTTTGGAAATATAACTGCCTGTAATCACAGCAGTACTCACAAAGACACTGGTTATTCCAAAAACAGCAATTCCAAATTTTTGAGCTAATTGCGCCACCATAATTTACTCCAAACATTCCACAATTAACAATGATTTTTCTTTGACAAAAAGAGGTTAGGGAGATTTGCGATCGCTACAATATTTATTGCACTCTTGTCCTCTTGATTCAGCCAGATACATCGCCAAGTATTAGAAGATAGTAAGGGGCAGTAATAAAAATTTCTGAATGCTAAGATAAGTGCTTCAGACTTAATATAGAAAACCTGCCCTTAAAAGAGTAATCTATCTCTCAAATAGTACAGATGCTTAAACTGTGAGACTATCAGTTTGACTTTAGATAACTAGCTAAATGCTTTTTTTTGAGCCTGATTCCCATTAATCCTATAACAGCGATTCCGCCAAGAATTGATGGTTCAGGTACAGCAGCGGTGACACTCACATTATCTAGGTTGTACCAAGCCTTACCTTGCTTGCTCGCAAACTTTAACTGTGTCAGGTCTGATGTTGCTACAAAATCGTATGTATATGGTGTGAAACCTTGGAAGGGAACATTAATTTTCCGATCGAGTAATTGTCCGCCTACGTATGTCTCAAATTCATTCAGGTTCTCCTCATCTATGTTTGCTAAGTAGTAATTTAGTTGATATTTCTGACCAGCAACAGTCTTCAAATCCTGAGAAATATAAGTAAAGTCAGTTGAAGCACCAAAACGTACACTTAGAGACTTATCTTCGGCATTATCAACGGTATAATTATCCAGGTAAGTAGTGTAGTAAGTATCGGCAAACTCACTATTAAACCATCCTGTAATGAAAGGATTATTGCGGGTAATATCGGTAGGATTTAATAAAGAGTCTGCCGTAAAATCTCCATTGACAACAAGATTTGCTGCTTGTGCCTGGGGAATATAACTGCTAGTGATAACAGCAGTACTCATCAAGGCACTGGTCATTGCAAAAACAGAAAGTCCGAATTTTCTAGCTGATTTCATGAGATTTATTCTGTTTAGCGGAAGAGTTTAGTAAACAAACCGTTGGAGATACTCGGTAAATACCTTCAAAAGAGCAAAGCTATTTTTTTGCAAGCACTACATCAATAGAGGTGTCACACTTTAACTAAGCAAGCCTATATTTGTTAGGGAAGAAGGAAGCCACGATTTGTTAAGGCACTTTGGGCTGTTGAATTAGTACGTATGAAGTTAGCAAAAGAATTAGCAGCAGTCGAACTAGTACTTCTTGTCAGTACAGCTTCTGGATATACAATTGGTGTGGTTAGGCAGCTTGAAGGGGAAGTTGCTACCAGGGTTGTCAGAGTGGAAACTTGTTTATCGGTTGAGTAAACTATACCTGCATCAATGACATTGCTACTTAGAGTTTTAGTTTCAACTGCACTCAAAACGTTGCGGACATTGGTAGCAAAAAATAGCTTATTGGGTGCTGAATTATTCAGGAGTGTTGTATAAGTACCGCCTCCGCAACCAGTACCAGTACTAGTTAGAACTTGTTGAGCGTATGCTCCTGCGGGAACGATGCTGGGATCGCCTATAGCAATGCCTCTAATACCGCTTCTACCGGAGCCGTTGAGTAATGTGTTAAAGGCAGAGATAGCATTAGATGGGGTCGGAGCTGGGCTGGTTGGCGTGTTAGGTTTAATCAACACTAGTCTGTTTTTAGCTACATTTTGAGGCCAACCCGTAGCCAATTTTCCTGCGGTCTGCAAGCTAGTCATCTGGGATGTAGCAGCAGAAATGAAAACATCTGGTATGCCTGCTGTCTCGTTTGGCGCATAGTTAATATTTTGTAACAAAATACCTGAAGAATCTAAGCTGTTAGTGAAGTTGATCTTTGGTGTGGTAGAGCCGTTATTGTTATAGGCTTTTTCCAGGTCTGTCAACACTTCTAGTAAGCTAACCGCAGCATAAACTTTCAGATTAGCTGTGGCACTGCCTGATGTTACCGTTGTTGTGTACTGTGGTGTTGGTGGAGCCGTCTGTGCTACTCCAGGCATTAAGGTTAAAAGCGGCAAAGCGATCGCAATTATCAAGCTAGTCACTGCCGCTGCTGTCCAAGTAATAAGTCTTTTTTTGTTCACAAAGAAATACCTCAGGGAGATTACTTACGCCAAGTAGGCGTTAGATAGAACAATACCAAAAAAAATGGTATATTTTACCTATAAAATTGGTATTTCAAGAATCCCTGACTTTAAGACAAAAACGCTAAAAATGCCTAAATACCCTAATAATTAGGTTTTTGAATAATTGCTTAGTACGATTAATAATTACAAAAACAAGAAAATTTACCTATAAAATACCAACCATATAAATTAATACTACTTTTATTGGTATAGATAAAAAACCATAACTTATGACTCTCTGTTCCAAAAGAAAGTGACACTTAGTTTCAATGACTGAGTGTCACTTGTATTTTTGGTATTGCTGATTAAACGAGAGATTCAGAGAGTTTGGCGGAGAAACGTCTTATTTTTTATTAGAAATTCCCTAGTAAAAGAACTAGCTTACCCAGGTAAAGCTATGCCTGTAACAGCGATCGCTCCGGCAATGGCACTGGCTACTAGAGATGTTAAAGCTGTCCCAAATAACCACCAAGCAGCTCTTGCAACAGTTCTCTTGGTTTCTTCAGCTTGCTTTTTAGCTTGCTCGCGAATCGCTTTCAGGCGTTTTTGCGCTTCTTGCTGGATGCGTTCGGTTCGTTGCAGTACGCTATCCCGTGCCGCTTCTATTTGGTTGATAATACGGTTGGCATCTTCTTGGGAAATATCCTCACGAGAACTGAGGACGGCCACTAAGGTGTCGCGATCGAATTCACTGAGGCGATCGCGCAATGCCTCAAACCCCGCTTGTGGATCGTCAAACAATTTAGCAAAGTCTTGTTTGATGCCTTCGTAGTTGAGTTCTGGACGCTCCAATGAATTGAGATAGTCGCGAATTCTACCAAAAATCCCATCGATCGCAGATTGCAATCTTTGCTGAATCTGCTGAAATTGTTGAACAATCGAGTTACGCACAGATTCAATTCGATCTGCTATTTGGTTGGCTTCTTCTTCTGAGATATCTTCGCGTTGAGACAATAGTGAGACAAGTGTAGAACGGTCGATTTTAGATAGGCGATCGCCCAAATTGCCAATTCCCAATCGTGGATCTTGCAATAGTAATTGCAAATCGCGCTTGATACCTTCTGGATTGAGTTCTTCTTTATTGGTATGACGCAGATAGTTTTCGAGATTCGCTTCAAAGTCAGCAACTCGTGCAGCGGTACGATTTACTAAGCGTTGTGGCGCTCTTACAATGCTACGAATCGCCTCTTGTACCCGATCGATAATCTGATTAACTTGCTCCTCACTCAAGTCGCCACGTTGGCTGAGAAGTTTTACTAAAGTTTCTCGATCCACCTGAGACAAGCGATCGCGCAACGCCGCAGCACCTTCTTTTGGATCTACCAGCAATCTTTGCAAATCTTGCTTGATACCTTCTGGGTTGAGTTCTTCCAGGTTGGTGTTACGGAGATACTCAGCGAGTGCTTTTGTAGTTTGCTCGTATTGTTCTTTTGCTTGCTGCGCTACTGCTTGCGGTGCTTGCAAAATACTATCTCGTACCGATTCTAGAGTATCAAGGATTTGATTTACTTGCTCTTCGCTCAAATCTTGCCGCCCAGAAAGCAACTGCACTAGTGTATCTCTGTCAAATTGTGAAAGGCGCGATCGCAGCAGGCTAATTCCTGCTTGTGGATCTTCTAGTAAAACTCTGAACTCGCGTTTGATAGCTTCGGGATTCAATTCTTCTTTATTAGTATTTTGCAGATATTCTTCTAGCCTTTGCCGCAGTTCGTTAGCTTTAGTTGTTGCTTGTTCTTGTAATTCTTTAGCACGATTCAAGACGCGATCGCGAGTGCTTTCGAGTTGACCAATAATGTTATTAGCTTCTTCTTCACTGATATCTTGACGTTGCTGAAGTACTTGTACAAGAGTGTCGCGGTCTATTTGGGAAAAGTGAGCTTGTAAATCTGCAAAACTAGCTTCTTGCTCTTCTAACAACTTGGCAAAGTCTTGCTGAATCGCTTCTGGATTGAGTTGTTCTTTTCCTGTCGCACGCAGATAATTTTCAATGCGGATGCGGAAGTCTTGACTTTTTTCTCGTGCTTGTGCTTGTTGTACGAGTTCTAAAACTTCTTGGCGGATAGTTTCCATCTGCTGACTGATTTCTTTTACCAAAGCTTCGCTGATATCGCCTCGCTGCGTCAGCAAGTTAACAAAATACTCTTGGTTAAGTTCTTGCAATTCCTGTTCTATGCTTGCGGGGTCAGCATTTGGGTCATAAATAACTTCTTGAAATTCATCTCTGATGGTTATACGATTGAAATGCCAAGGTAAAGAATTCAGTATGTAGTCTTCTACATCTGCTTTGATAGTATTTGAGGTTTGTTGTGGCACCCTTTGAGATATTTGTTCGCTGGTTTTATCTGCAAACTTTTGCAGTTCATGGGTAATTTTTTCGATATCTATATCTTGAACGTTCTCTTTCAACTTTTGCAGTTGATTCGTAATTTTTCCGACATCGATATCTGAGACGTTTACTCTATCCAGCACTAGTGGTACAGCAGCACTCACACCATACTGAATAGCTTGCTTCATGACACCATTGCTACCATTGCCATTTTTTCTGGTTCCAACCAATTGCTGAAGCCGTTCGCTTAAGTTTTCTGAGTTTAATTCCTCAGGTGTAGCAGACTTGAGCAAATTAATTACTCGCTCTGTTGGATTTTGGCGAGATACAACTCCTTTCCAAGCATCTTCTAATTGGTCAGCGATTTGATTAATATTGTCTTTTGATAAATTTGTCCGATTGCTGACTAAATCAACAAATGTCTGGCGATTAATATTTTGTAGCAGATTGTTATCGGCAATCGCTTGTAAATCTACATCACTCAAAATCTTGTCAAATTGACGGCGAATTTCATCTAAATTTAGCTGAGGCTTAGGCAGAGAAGCTAAGGAACTTTGTAGCGTATTACTAATACTTTCTGGGGTAAAACCTGAAGTTAACTCCCGTCGCACTGCGGCTGTAACATCTTCAGCAGTAGAAACAATTTGTTGTCTTGCAGCACTAGTGCTGATGCCAGTAGTGGCTACACCCATCAAACTTTGTAAGCCAGAAGTGGTAGTGCTAATAATAGAACTAATTAAGGAGCCTGCTGCTGATGAACCCAACCAAACTACTAATGAGAAATAAGTAGACCAAATGACAATACCGATAATTGCTCCTAAAATTGCACTTTCAATGACGGTAAGTTTTACTGCCAGAAAACAAGCACTGAATAAAGCAATAGTAGCGGTTACTAGCGCCCAAGAACCAACTTTAGCTTCAATTTTGCGAACTGTTCCGCCCCAAGTTTCTGAATCATTATCGGGATATGAGTCATTTCCCCAGGATGAAATTCCTACAGCAACTGAAAAGTTAGTTAATAGGAATTGAAAGGCAAATGCCATCAAAGTACCAGCTAATAGCGCCACTAAAAATTTAGAACTAGAAAATACAAGAGATCCTTCTTCTGGGGTCAGAACCTCTGGCACTTGATTGATAGGTGCTATTCCAAAGGGTAAACTGAGCGATAACAAAATATTTTCAAACTTTTGTAACATAGTATTTTTCCTTCTTGCTTGATGGATGAAATACCCATTGATATTAGGCTATGTCTTCTTTCTCAGTCTAAATAACAGTTATCTTGGTTTACACCTTCTTAGGTATTAAGTCCATTGAACACCAGTTAGGTTTTCATCTTACTAATTAGATAGGTAAATACTACTTCTGGTGGTGTAATGCGATAATAATCGACTGCAATAAAAAAGCTTTTTATATACATTTATAATGTAATTTTAATCAAATATCTATTATTAATTTAAAACATAGATAAACTAATTAATAATTTCTGTCCAGATCCTCTGTCTAGAAAACACAGACAATTTACAAAACTTTCATTTACGCCTTGTTGTAAACTTAAAAAATATAGTTTACCGAAGAAATTCTAATAGTTTTATAAAAATAAAAAAGCAATACATCTTATTTATGAAATCCATATCATTTTTTATTGATTATATTGACTAAATCTGTAAATTGTAGTTATCGTAACTCGAACACCATTGCTATAGTAAAAAATTCATCCTCCAGTGAGATTATGTTATTCACACAAGTATAAAAGTCAAGAGTGATATTTTAAATAACTCATTTACTTTGACTTTAAATGTTAGTCTAAAAATACCTATATCCAATGATAGAGATAATAATTCTGCCATACGATTGATGATAAATAGATAAGAATTTGCTTTACTTGAAGCAATGACATCAATATATTTTTTGAATAGATTGATTATGTTTTTGTTGGAGGAGAAGTAATGGTAGTAGGTGTAAGAAAACGTGCTATAGGTGTTTTTTCTAATCGCGGGGATGCTGAAAAGGCACTGCATGAATTGAGAAAATCCGGTTTTTCAATGGATAATGTTTCTGTTATTGCGAGAGATACAGACAGCAGAGATGATATTGCTGGCACTCCAGTGCAGGAACGGGTTGGTGATAAAGCTGACGAAGGTGCAACAGTAGGGGCAGTTTCTGGTGGTGTTTTGGGTGGTTTGACTGGCTTATTAGTTGGTCTTGGCACCTTAGCTATTCCAGGAATTGGACCAATCATGCTTGCAGGAGCAGCAGCAACTACTCTAGCTACAACTTTGGCTGGTGCAGGTATTGGTGCAGCAGCGGGTAGTCTAGTTGGAGCGTTGATTGGTTTAGGAATACCTGAAGAGCGAGCCAGAGTTTACAACGAACGAGTTGAACGAGGACACTATCTAGTCATCGTAGATGGCACAGATGCAGAGATTGCGACAGCGGAAGCAATTTTCAATAGACATAGTGTCGAAGAATTTGGCGTTTATGACCATCCAAATAGCGAATATCCAACTGGCGATTTCACAAACCGGGACGTTACTTCTAGCAAACATGCCGTAGGTTACTTTTCTCACCTCCAAGATGCAGAAGCAGCAATCAAAGATTTGCGAAATGCAGGCTTTCCTTTGAGCCAAGTCTCTTTAATTCATCGGGAACCTTTGCAACGAGAATCGTTGGTAGGTGTTAATGTTAGCAATCGCTTTGACGCTATGAGGTGGGGACTACCAGATACCCGCACTCACTTCTACAATGAGCGGATTAATCAAGGGGACTACATTGTTGCCGTTAGTGGCACAGATGTTGATATCCAACGTGCTGCGGCAATTCTCAGCCGCCATGGAATTCAACAGTGGCAAATTTACAACCCAAGCGATCGCATTACCGCACCTTCCCACAAAACAAAACGGGCGATTGGTACATTTCCTCATCGCCGAGATGCGGAAGCAGCACTAAGCGACCTTCGAGATGCTGGTTTTCCGATGACTCAAGTTTCGCTCATCGGTAAAGATACCAACGGTCACCACACCACTGGTGTAGATAGAAATGTTGGTACAGGGAATAAAGCAGACGAAGGGGCAAAAGCTGGAGCAGCTACAGGCGGCGCATTAGGCGGTTTAGGAGGCTTATTAGTTGGGCTTGGCGCTTTAGCAATTCCTGGAATTGGCCCCGTAATTGCGGGTGGTGCTGTGGCAACTGCTTTGGCGACAACCGTAGCTGGTGGTGCTATAGGTGCAGCAGCTGGTGGTATTGTTGGCGGACTTGTTGGTCTGGGCATTCCCGAAGACCGGGCACGAGTTTATAATGACCGCTTGCAAAAAGGCGAATATTTAGTAATCGTCGATGGTACGGAAACTGAAATCGACCACGCCGAAGCAATTCTCAAACGTCGAGGCATTCAAGAATATGCCATCTATGACGCTAATGATATAAACAGGGAGCATCGCCAAGGTTTTGACAGCCCCGATCGCGGAACACCTATTTACTCAGGTACACGCGATCGAGAAGATCCTTCAGTTGTGATTGTCGATCACCGAGATCCAAAAATCTAACGCAAGTTAGTTGTTAGTCAAAACCATTCATTTTGATTGTAGGAGCAAGACCCTCAAAACTTGCTCCTCACCACAACTACAAACATCGACAAATTCTAAAACTTTTACTTGGCGATCGAGAATTCATTAAACATATGCAAAAGCTAACTCCTTTCTTAATTAGTTGCCTTCTAGTTTTTGGTGCTGCTGCTTGTGAAAATCCATCTAAAACAAGTGAGTCTGCGCCTAATAATTCTAACGAAGCTGCACAAGCACCAAATGTAAAAGCAACAGAAGCTGCTCAACAAGATGCTCAGAGTGAAGTTCGCAGAAGACAATTAAATGAGGATATTCGTGCCCGCGAACAGCGGAGTAATGTTACAGGCGGAGATACAGATAGAGCCAAAGGCGACCTAGCAAGCGAAGTTCGTTCTAAGTTAGAAGCTAATATCCCCAATGGTCAACTAACAGTTGATGCAGCAAAAGATGGAACAGTTACAGTAGGAGGAACTGTAACTAATCAGCAACAATTGGCTAAAATTGAACCTTTATCTAAGGAAATTAAAGGTGTCAAAAATGTTGTTGTGAAAGCAACTGTTGCTCAGCCAACTAACGAAAATAAACCATAATCAATTTTGGCTAATTAGTTAATTTGAAATTTTGCGGAAAGTTCTGATGGTCGTAAACCTGCACTCAGAACTTTCCCAAAAATATTCGCTAATAACAACTAGTACAGCTGCTATCCTATAAATAAAAATTCACGATTGTTGTATATTGATTCTAAGTGTGTTTATTTATCTCAATTTATTTATCAGAACTATTGTGATTACCAAGATATAAAAACAATGGAAACTAAACAGCAGTTAGAATCCCTTAATACTTCTACACCAGAAGGTATGTTAGCCCTAGAAAGTGCAGATAATCAAAACTTGCCCAAGCTACCACCTGCTAGTGAACCTGAAACCCAATGGCAGCGAATTAGCCGAAAAACGTCTGAGTTTTTCGAGCAATTGCCTGAATATTTAGGTAATTTTTTTGAGACAAACAAGCAATCTTTGATTACTGTATCTCTAATTTTGGCTGCGATTATTACAACTAGAGTAGTGCTTGCAGTTCTAGATGCGATAAATGGTATTCCCTTATTAGCACCAATTTTTGAGTTGATTGGAATTAGTTATACAACTTGGTTTGTTTTCCGTTATCTTCTCAATTCTTCAAATCGTCAAGAATTAAACCAGGAAATTAAATCACTGAAACAACAATTTATAGGCGAAGAAGTTTAAAAACTAGTAAGCTAGTGGCGCTGTACAGAATCAAAAATCAAAAAAGCTTTGTTTTGTTTTTTGACGCAGTTCAATGAGATTTTTCACAGCGCTGTTGTATTAGTGCTAATTAAGCAAGTAATACCATTAATGAGTCTTTTGTAGGGTGGGTATGACCTACCCAAATTTTTATGTTTTTGTCAAAATTAAGTAGTACTTGAGGATAATAAGTAGGTTAGTTCAGTTAATCCAAATTTTAAAATTCAACACATATAGAAAAATTACACTAGCTAATCGTGCATAAAATCTTAGCACTACATCATATCTGATAAAAATTTATTAAAAATTATACCAAAAGATAGAAAAAATCGTGATTTTTTTACTTAAAATCACTTCTCCAGATAGTTTCTTTCTCAAGAATAACAGCCTAATCTAGTTCTCAAAGTTATCAACGATTCTTTAACGAGGACATAATTTATGGCTAATGAATCATTTAAAAAAGGTGTAGACTCATCCGAGCGAGCTGAAGTTGATACATACGATAGAGGAATTGTACCTGCTGAAACTGCTGCTCGTAAAGAAAGAGAAGGAGAATTATATAAAACACTTCCTACAGAAGAAAGAGAGGCAAATGCATCTACCGATGACCAAACAGAAGCAGGGAGCATACACACCACAGATGGCTATACGGTAGACAAAGAAGGTTTGTTGAACAACTACGCAGTTGAGCCGGAAATGTACTATGAAGTACCAGGCGATGCACAACAAGAAGCGTCAGAGGATACTGAAAACCGGATTGAGGAACTCGTAGAAGTCAATGAAGATAAAGAAGGTGAATTGACAGAACGAGGTGACAAGCGTGGTAGAGGTCCAGGAATAGTTTAGTCTTAATTCTTTTAAGAAATTGCGGCGAATTCTTCCCCACCATAGTGAAGATTAATGGGGTTTAAAATAGTCAAAAGAAAATCATCATTTGCCTTTTCAATACTAATCCCCTTGAACGATTCTCTGAAGTTGATGATGGTACTGTAACAGCGATGATTGGGAATATAATTCCCGTCATCGCTTTTCTATGGATAAATGTACTTATTTTCTGCTCTTAAACATAGCTGTGTTACCAAATACACTCTGAACAAGCCTGATGCGATCGCCTCTGTTATATCATTATTCTGAAAATAGCAGGACTATCTTCACTCAGCCTGTCTGAGTTCTGTAATATGCTGCGGCTCAAAATCCCAAGGGACAAGCGCAAGTGCCACATCATCAGGAATTTTCGTCAAAACCATGAATTTACTGCTCAACCCTTTATTTGCAGCTGATGCATTACCCAACAAAGGCCTGATCAAGCCCCTTGGTCATCATGAATTACTTCTAGTATTGCTGGAGTTGGCTTTGTTGCTTCTGGTCGCTAGAGGTTTAGGCGAGTTAATGCGTCGAATCCAGCTGCCTCCGGTAGTCGGTGAATTACTGGCGGGGGTGCTGCTAGGGCCATCGGTGTTCGGATGGATTCTGCCAAACCTACAGCAGCATATTTTTCCTAAAAGTCAGGAACAATCTAACCTGCTTTCGGTTGTCTCTTGGTTGGGAGTGCTGTTTTTACTAATTGTGACTGGACTAGAGACAGACCTCAACTTAATTGTTCGTAAAGGCAAAACAGCGCTACTCATTTCCTTGGGTGGTATTATCATTCCTTTCGCCACTGGATTGGGGCTAGGCTGGTTTCTGCCAGAGAGTTTTCTGGCAAACCCTGACGAACGATTAATTTTCAGTTTGTTTATTGCCACAGCCATGAGTATCTCGGCAGTACCGGTACTTGCCAAGGTGTTGATGGACTTGAGGTTGATTCGCAGGGACATTGGCCAGGTTGCCCTGGCGGCTGGCATGACTGATGACACCCTTGGCTGGATTCTTCTTTCAGTAGTGTCTGGGTTGGCGACCAGCGGTAAATTTGATTTCCAAACAGTATTTAGGTCAATTGGAGGCGCAGTACTGTTTTTGGGAATTGCCTTTACCCTAGGGCGAACAGTGATGGCTAGGGTGTTACGCTGGGTAGATGATTATATTGGCGGGCCGACAGCTAGTTTGTCGGCTTTATTAGTACTGGCATTGAGTGCCGCAGCCTTTACCCACAACTTGGGAATTGAAGCCGCGCTAGGAGCTTTTGTCACAGGGATTTTGGCTGGGCAATCGCCGCGTTTTAGTCGAGAAGCAGGGCTAACTCTGGAACTAATCACCGCTGGGTTTTTGGCTCCTATCTTCTTTGCCACAGCGGGATTGAAGGTAGACTTAGTACAACTGCTGGTACCCCAGACGTTTGTAATTGGCGTAGTGGTGCTGGCGATCGCTTGTTTTGGTAAATTTACTGGAGCCTATATAGGTTCGCGTGTCGGTGGCTTGAGTCACTGGGAAGGAATTGCAATGGGATCGGGGATGAACGCCAGAGGCGCGATGGAAATTATCGTTGCCACCATTGGGGTTTCTTTAGGGGTGCTGAATCCGCCGATGTACTCGATTATTGTGATGGTAGCGATCGTCACTTCCTTGATGGCACCGCCCTTGCTGCGCTGGTCACTGTCTAAGGTGTCAATCGGTACAGAAGAAGCTCAACGTCTAGAGCAAGAAGAACTGGCAAGCCGCAGCTTTATCAAGCGTATCCGCCGAGTACTTGTACCCACCCAAGGAGGGCCGAATGTCAGGTTAGCTGCCCAATTAGTCAGCCATCTGGCACAGCAAAATCCGCTAGAAGTGACTGCTTTGTTTGCCCAAAGCGATAAAAAGCCTACACGGAAATCAATAACTGCTGTGAAAGATACTACAGCAGAAACCGCTATTACTGCTGTGGCACAAGAAATGGATCTCCCAGCTACCTCACCATTGCAAACCAAAGTTGAGTCAGGACAAAACAAGGCTGAAGTGATTCTTAAAGAAGCCAACAAAGGCTATGACCTGATTGTCTTAGGTGCAACAGGAACTCAGCGTTCCAAGGGTTCTTTATTCAATTTGCTAGTAGATCGGGTGGTTCAAGAAGCTCCTTGCGCCACAATGGTAGTCAAATCAAATTTATCTCCTACAGGGCAGCAATCAACTGGCTATCACAAACTCGGTCATATTTTAGTACCCACTAGCCGTAGCGATTACAGTCAATATGCGGTTGAGGTCGCTAGTTCAATCGCTGCTCAAACTGGGGCAATTGTCACTTTAGTTAATGTCGTCAACCGGACTCAGCGGGAATATATTTTGTTTGAGGAGCAGACAATACATTCAGTAACAGAGATTGCCCAACAGATTGTACATCAGCAAGCTGAAGTGGGGCGAGGACTTGGCGCTGAAGTCAAAACTCAGATTCTTGCAGGAATTCCAGAGTTTGAGGTTCTCAAATATGCTCGCAGTATGCAAGTAGATTTGATTGTTCTAGGCAGCAGTATTCAAACATTCTCAGGTCGGGTATTCTTTGGTCACCGCGCTGATGCCATCCTCAACAAAGCACACTGTCCCGTCGCCGTGATTACTATACCGAGTAATTGAGGCAGGAGGCAGGGGGCAGGAGGCAGAAGGCAGGAGTTATTCTCCGTGTCTCCGTGTCCTCCAGTCCCCATTGCCCCTAATCCCGCCTAAATCTTAAAGGGTTCAATTTCGTAATTATGCCACTGCCGCTGATGCCATTCGGCTATTAAGGGACGGACAACAAACTTAGGATAGCGTTCGCCCTTGGCGTTGGCGAAGCCATCGCCTTGAACATCAATGCGAAGACCTGAGTAGGGTCGTTTCTTTTGGGAACCTTGACCGTTGCGACCGACAAAAAGATGCGATCGCGCTACTAATCTATTTTCTTTACTAGCATCGCTAAGGGTTTCTACTAAATCTGCTCCTTCCGTTCTCTGCCGTCGCAAGCTAAACCCACTACCACCACAAACAATCCAGTGGAGATGAGAATCGGCGTGTCCGGTATCCAAAGTTTGAAGATATTCTAAGCAATGAGCGTGACCGTTTAATATCAAATCAACTAAGGGACGCTCTTGGGTTAATGAACCTAGCGCTTCTGCTACTGCATCTAGTACGCCACGCAAGCGACTGCGAATTGCCAAAGTTTGTGCTTGTTCCCACTTTGTCGCTTCTGTTACATAGGGAGGATGGTGAAAATAAATTACCCTGCCTCGAACTTCTTTGGTATTCCAGGATTCAATTAATCTCTGCTTCAACCAGTCCAGTTGTTCGATATCAGTCAGCATTGTTTTGTCAGTGGCTAGCTGCTTGTCAATATCAACAATAATTTCCTCAATTTGTGACAGCTTGGCGTGTAAGTCGTCTAGTTGGTCGGCTTCAATGGGATTATCGGGATTTAGATTTGCTGAGGTTTCAATTATTTGCATCTTCTCCCTTTCTAAATCCTGACGACGTTGCTGCAATAATTTCCGGTCAGCATCACCTTCTCTGGTTGCAGGTAGCGGTGGCGGATCGTTAAATGTATTAGAATCTAGGGCAAAAAAGTCAATACCACCGTAGCGAAAAGTATAGTAGCGATTTGGCAGGCGGGTAAAATGCCCGGGTTGATAGGAAAGACAGCGACCAGTGTTTGTCTTAGCAGTATAGTATCTATCTAAATGCTGGGCTAAATCACCTGGAAATTGATACGCTTTCAGGTAGTCTAGAAATGCCCGTGCGTATGCGTCACCCTTTCCCGAACCATGCAAGCCTACATCCAAGTCTAAGCGCGATCGCAACAACTGACGGATGGGAAATGTCGTTAGAGATGCCAAGCTCAAGAGAATCGGCAAGTCGTAATAATCGTGATTTCCCGGTACGGGTAGAATGGGCAAGGTGAAAACCATCTCATCGTAAGCAATGCTTTCGGGATAGTCTCCACCCAAGATAAACTCACGGTAGGGCTGGATAAAGTTCTGCTGATAGTACTCACTCGACCCCACTAGATAGATAACATCACCTGTGTGCAGCATAAAACGGCATTCATGATGATGGGGCAGCATCAGTTCAGCAACCTTTCGTTGGGGATTATGCCCTCGGTGTTTTCCAGAACCACTATCACCCACAACCAAAAATGAAAATTCCTCATCATCTGCGCGACCATCGTCGAGTACTAACCGAGTTTGGTCAATGTTCTTTTCCAAAATTAACGGGTCTTGCCACCTTACCCGCTGCTGCATTTTACGAATTTTTTTAGCGATCGCCGGATCGGAAACAAGTTTCAAAGCGACTTACTCCTGAGTCAGTTGTCAGTTGTCAGTTGTCAGTAGTAATTGGGGATTGGTAATTGGTAATTGGTCAGTGGTTAGTGTTATTCCCCCCTGTCCTTCTGCTCCCCCAGTTCTCTTACTCCCCTACTGGATTCTTCAGTTCAACAACCAAATTTGGCAGTCCCTCTAGTTTTTCCGCTAGCTCAATTTCTTCTACTGATGGCACAAAAATCTTCAAGCCTTCTGGTATGCATATAACTTCAATTGGTGTTGTGCCTACCATCTCGCCATCCAGAACAACCTTTTGCGGTGGGTCAGTCGTGATTTTAACTTGTTTGGTTCGCAGATAACCAATGTCATCTCTTTCGGCTGCACTGCCTGAAGAAGCCGTTTGAAACAGGTGATATGTGGCAGCGATCGCACCAGCTTTATTAGCTGGAGCTACTATTGTTAAATCTAATAATCCATCATCATAAACGATACCTGCTGGGCCTTGAGCTAATACTGAAGTGGGAGGTGCAGCATTTGCCACTGTTACCGCTGAGGCAGTAGTTTTAATTATCTTGTCTTCAGTTTCAATCTCGACATCAAAGCTCTCTAATTCACGTAATTGCTGAATTCCTGCCAAGATATACGCCATAATTCCAAAGCGTTTCTTCGCTTCTCGGTCTGCCTTTTCCACAGTTTCAGCTTCAAAGCCAATACCTGCTAGCAGTACCATCGGCTGACCATTACAATAAGCTACATCTACATTTTTGGTTAATCCCTGCAAAATTGTCTGACAAGCTGCTTCGATAGTATCTGGAATTCTTAAAGCTGTGGCAAAAGCGTTTGCCGTTCCCCGAGAAATAATGCCAAAGGGAATATCAGTATCCACTACTGCTGTTGCTGCTGCTGACAGTGTACCATCTCCCCCTGAAGCGATAATCGCATCTACACCCCGTTCTACCGCTGCCCGCGCCAGCTGATCGGCGCCGATTTCTTCGGTTGTTACGTAAATATCCAAGTCAATTTCCGATTCTAGTAGTGTCCGAATCTGTATCAGTTCTTGTTCTGGGTCACCTTGACCCGCAACTGGATTAAATATAAGGCAGGCGGAACGATTCATAAAATCAAAACTTCAGCTTTTATCAATAAAATAGCAAATTATTCTCAGCATAGAAGTAAAATTATTACTTCTATCTAACGATAGATATGCTTAAAGAAGGAAAAGGGAGGAAATCTTACAAGATGCGATCTGGGCATAATAACAATGCCTGATGTTCTAGTATCGTTTGCCTATACTTACATAAGGAATTTTGCTATGCGTCAGTTATTACTCTTTTTTATCAGTATGGTAACTTTCAGCAGTTTGGATATTCATACTGCGATCGTAGCAAGTACAACGCGTTTAGCTCAAAAGTTAGACTGCAATAATGCTAAAACTCAATCAGATATCAATAGATGCACTCAGTTGTCCTATCAAAGTGCTGATAAAAAATTAAATCAAGCTTATCAACAATTGCTACCAAAGTTAGATCGCTCTAGAAAACAGAAACTGATTGCTGCACAGCTAGCATGGATTAAGTTTCGAGATACCAGTTGCGAGTTTGAAAAAAGTGAGTATGAGGGAGGAAGTATTGCTCCTACTATTTATTTCGGTTGCTTGGAAAAGACTGCAAAACAGCGTACCCAACAATTACAGGAATATCTCCAATCCGACCCTTAATACGAGTGCTGAGTGTGGAGTACAGACGCGATTAATGAGCCAGCGCTGTGCGGAGGTTCCCGACGCTCGGAAAGCGTAGCGTCTCCCCTTGGGAGAAGACTCGCTACCGCTTCGCTATCCGTTGTAGCGACTGGCATCGCGTCTGTACAAGGGTGTTTTCAAGAGCGTTCCCGCAGGATACTGCCTTCGTCCACACATGAGTGAGGAGTTAAAAATTTACATTAATGTAAATAAATGTAAATAAAAATAATCATAAATTTGACTGAAAACTAAGCGATCGCCATCCGAATGATGTCGGAATGGAATAGGTAATATTGTTTAAGATTCCTAAAAAAGCTTTGTAGGAAAGCTTTTGAATCCAAAATCCCAAATCCAAAATCTCAAATCCAAAATTAGTATGGGTCACCCACTGCGGTAGTCTAGATGAGAGTGAATATATCGCCTGGTTTGACATATTGTTTTATGACTTCAGTTATTTCCAGTGCCGTCCGCACAATTCGTATTGGTTCTCGTAAAAGTCAACTTGCTCTAGTTCAAACCTACTGGGTGCAAGAACAACTCCAAAAAAGCTTTCCTGATATCTCTTTTGAAGTCCATACCATGTCTACCCAAGGCGACAAAATCCTGGATGTAGCATTAGCCAAAATTGGCGACAAGGGACTATTTACTAAAGAACTCGAAGTGGGAATGCTCAACCACGAGATTGACTTTGCGGTTCATTCCCTTAAGGATCTGCCGACTAATTTACCAGAAGGGTTAGCACTGGCAGCTATTACTGAGCGGGAGAACCCAGCAGATGCCCTAGTGGTGCATGAAAAGCACAAAGATAAACAAATTGATACCCTGCCAGCAGGTGCGGTAATTGGAACATCTTCTCTGCGTCGATTAGCACAGTTACGTCACCAGTTCCCCCACTTTACTTTTAAAGATGTACGGGGAAACTTAAATACGCGATTAGCAAAATTGGATGCAGGCGAGTACGATGCTCTGATTTTAGCAGCAGCAGGGCTAGAGCGATTGGGAATGAGCGATCGCATTCATCAAGTCCTATCCAAAGAAGTTTCCCTCCACGCTGTTGGACAAGGAGCATTAGGGATAGAATGCCGTGCTGATGATACTGAGTTAATCTCCATACTTAAAGCTATTGAACATACCGAAACACGCGATCGCTGTCTCGCCGAAAGAGCTTTCTTACGGGATCTCGAAGGCGGTTGTCAAGTACCTATTGGTGTAAATACAGAAATCAATGGCGATAATTTAACATTGACAGGTATAGTTGCCAGCGTGGATGGTCAAAAATTAGTAAAAGATACTGTCACTGGGCAAGCCAACAACGCCGAAGCTTTAGGCACAGAATTAGCGAACCTGTTGCGGCAACAGGGAGCGCAGGAAATTTTAGAAGAGATTTTTACCGAAATCCAGCGAGGTTCTTAAGTTATTGGGTGAGTTGATGTGATTAGATAAGTAATCAGTGAGCAGTAATCAGTAACTCAGTAAGCAGTGAAAAACTGACTCTTACGGGTGACTTTTCTTTGTCGTTAACGCCAGTCATCCAGGTCAGGAAATTCTCTTACAGTGCTAGATTCACCGCACTGGCTGACAACTGACAACTGACCACTGACAACTGTGTAGACAGAACCGGGGAAACAAAAATTACCATGCGGATTCTATTCGTTGCAGCAGAGGCAGCTCCCGTTGCGAAAGTAGGAGGAATGGGTGATGTTGTAGGAGCATTGCCCAAAATTCTCAGACAAATGGGGCACGATGTGCGGATATTTCTACCTTACTACGGCTTCCTGCCAGACAAAATGGAGATTCCCAAAGACCCTATCTGGAGGGGATATGCCATGTTCCAGGACTTTGCCGTTTACGAAAGCATTCTGCCTGGTACTGATGTTCCCTTATACTTATTTGGACATCCTGCTTTCATACCCCGTCGCATTTATTCTGGAGAAGATGAAGACTGGCGGTTCACCCTATTTGCAAATGGTGCAGCAGAGTTTTGCTGGAATTACTGGAAGCCCGAAATTGTCCATTGCCACGATTGGCATACGGGGATGATTCCCGTGTGGATGCACCAAGACCCAGATATTACCAGTGTGTTTACCATTCATAATCTGGCTTATCAAGGGCCGTGGCGTTGGTATTTGGAAAAAATTACTTGGTGTCCTTGGTATATGCAAGGACACAACACAATGGCAGCCGCAGTGCAATTTGCTGACAGGGTGAATACAGTTTCTCCAACCTATGCGGAGCAAATCAAGACAGCTGCTTATGGTGAAACAATAGAAGGTTTGCTGTCTTTTATTAGCGGCAAGTTATCTGGAATTATTAACGGCATTGATACCGAAGTTTATGACCCAGAAAATGACAAATATATTGCCCAAACCTTTACCAGCAATACTCTGGAGAAACGCAAGGCTAACAAAATTGCTCTGCAAGAAGAAGTGGGATTAGAAGTCAATTCCAAAGCCTTCTTAATTGGAATGGTTACTCGCTTAGTAGAACAAAAAGGTATTGATTTAGTATTGCAAATATTAGATCGCTTCATGGCTTACACAGATGCCCAATTTGTCTTGTTGGGGACAGGCGATCGCTATTATGAAACTCAAATGTGGCAGTTAGCATCCCGCTATCCCGGACGCATGGCAACTTACCTACTTTATAACGATGCTCTATCTCGCCGCATCTATGCTGGTACTGATGCCTTCTTGATGCCTAGTCGTTTTGAACCTTGTGGTATCAGCCAAATGATGGCTTTGCGTTACGGTTCTGTACCCATTGTCCGCCGTACAGGTGGATTAGTTGATACAGTATCACATTTTGACCCCATAAACGAAATCGGTACTGGTTATTGCTTTGACCGTTATGAGCCACTGGATTTGTTCACCTGTATGATTAGGGCTTGGGAAGGCTTCCGTTTCAAACCTCAATGGCACGAATTACAAAAACGTGGTATGAGTGAGGACTTCAGTTGGTATCAATCTGCCAAGCAATACGTGAAGTTATACAGATCAATTTTTGGCTTGCCAGATGAAGAAGAACAAGTACCACAACCAGAGTTAGTGTTAACGAACCAGTAATACCAATTTTGGATTAAAAGTTTTGATCGCGGCTCATGATAGCGTAGCTAATCGTGAGCTTTTTTATTGGCGATCGCTTATAGTCAATTGTTATTCCCCTCGTCTGTTTTTTATTGTGATTGCCTTGTTGCCCTAGAAAGTATCTGAAATTATTACTGAAATAGACTTGCAAGTTATGAAAAAAATTACAAATCGACAGCGTACTTATGGCTTAATTGGCTTAATATCCTTAGCTAGTTTACTAAGTACAAGTACATCTGCCTTAACTCAAGTAGAAAGTTCCCCAATTCAACAAACTCCCATTCCTGCTGCTAAATTAATCTGGCCAACTCAAGGAATTATTTCTCAGGGCTTCCGTAAATATCAACATGAAGGAATTGATATAGCTGGTGCATCTGGAACTCCTATTATGGCTGCGGCATCCGGTACAGTTATCAAAGCTGGCTGGGATGTCTGGGGACTAGGCAACGCCATAAATATTAAGGATGCTGATGGAAGTATCACAGTTTACGGTCACAATCGCCGTTTGTTGGTAAGCAAAGGTCAACAGGTTAGTCAAGGACAAATTATTGCCGAGATGGGATCTACGGGCAATAGTACAGCACCTCATCTACATTTTGAATTTCATCCCGATGGTCGTCTAGCGGTTGACCCGCTTCGTCTGTTGGCATCCTCAACTGCCAACAAAATACCACCACAGAAGGTAACTGCTTCTACTTCTAGAAATCATCAAGTGAGTGACTCAAGTCGTCAAGCCTCGATACTTCCAACAGCACAGCAAGTATCTCCTTTGCAACCAATTCCAGTAGGTTTTGCACCTATTAGCACTAATAGTGGATGCAGTGGTTTGACAGTTATTGAAGGTGAGACAGCAAGCGTTCATGTAAAAGTCTGTAACGAAAATGGTCGATTATTTTATATTGGGCAGTTAAAGCAAGACCCAAACAAGCCTGTAAAGCTTCCTGCAAGGAATATTAGCAGAGATAGATATCAAGCAGATAATGGTAGTTTTTCCTACTTAGTCAGCCCTGAAAGAGTGGAAGTATGGCGTAATGGAAGTCAGATTAGAACTGATAATTTTTATACTTTAAATCGATAGTTAAATTGAGTTTATTTATTACCTAAGATAGTTGAAATATTGCATTCTTGATATTTGCGATCGCATGGCAATCTTCATGCTCAACCGTGCGATCGCTTTTGTTTAAAAATTCACTAATTTTATGATTTTTTTATTCTGCTACCAGTGAAAACGCTCTATGATATTTGTACTCTAAAATACAGAAAAACTAGCATGTGGCATTCCGCACACTACCGGATAAGCTAAGGTGCTGAAGACAATTGGCAAAATCCACACTATGAGTATTCGGTTTCACTCAGCAGCCCTCAAGAACCGCTTGTTAGCCTAGAGAAGTGCCAATTGCAAGCTCGATCTTTAGTCACAACGTTAACCATCAACAAAATTTGTAATTAGTTTCAAGACTTACAGTAAAAACTGTAGCCTTTAAGGTTCACAGAAAGGCTTAATGCCGAGAAAAAATTGGTTTTTAACAACAAGGCTGGCTTTTTTAATTTTGATCGTGGTTATGCAGACAAAATTTATAGATAAACCTTATCCTCTGACAGAAGTATATATATTCGGGGACAGTCTTTCAGATGTAGGTATGGTATTCCGCATGACAGGAGGAATATATCCACCTAATCCTACTTACTTTCAGGGACGTTACTCGAATGGTCGAATTTGGATTGAGTACCTTAGCGATCGCTTACATCTGTCCGCTAAACAAACTAACAATTTTGCTTACGGAGGAGCAACCACTGGCAGCATTGGTAACAGTTATGTACCTAGCTTATTTAACCAAGTGCAATCGTTTACACAAACACATCAAAAGATAAATTCAAATGCTTTATGTGTGTTGTGGGCAGGGGCAAATGATTATTTGCAGGGAGTAAGCAGTGCAACTGTTCCAGTGAAAAATGTGATAAATGCAATCAACTTACTCACAGATGTAGGTGCTAAAAAGATTTTGGTAGCCAATTTACCAGATTTAGGACAGTTACCTGCGACGAGAACCACTACGAATTCTGTGAGCCTAAGTGCATTAACACAAGCACATAATCAAGGTTTAAGGCGCTCACTCAAAGTATTGACTCAACAAGATTCCAAGCTTCAGATTGCGACTTTAGATGCTAACAGTTTATATCGAGATGCGATCGCAAATCCGGCAGCGTTTGGTTTTACAAATGTCATCAGTCCTTGCCTGTCTGGTTCTGGCATCTGTGGTAATCCAGACCAGTTTTTGTTTTGGGATGGCATTCATCCCACGACTGCGGCTCATCGGATCGTAGGAGAAAATGCTTTTTCAGCGATTCAAGAGGCAAGGATGATTCATTCTCGTTCAATATTGATTCCAGAAACCACTTTATAGCTTTTACTTAAAACTGAGAAAACTCTGCGATCGCTCTACCGCAATCTATTTAATTTTTGAAAATGAAAGGCTTAGATTCCCGACTTGTTTGATAAGTCGGGAATCTTGTTGAAGTCGCATTTAAGTAGAAAGGCGCAAATAAACCGAACTATGTAACGATAAGTAAAGTTAACTCAAACCCTCTTCCCTTCTGCCTTGTCTTAACGATAAATATTTACGCCGACTTACTTAAGACAGCCCTAAATAGTTCTTGACAATCTGCAATATTCGCTCTGCTGCATGACCATCCCCAAAAGGATTAATTGCATTAGCCATTGCTTCATAGGCCTTAGGATTACTCAGCAACTCAGCCGCAGATGCAGCGATATTCTCGCTTGTGGTTCCTACAAGCTTAGCCGTACCCGCAGCAACGGCTTCTGGTCTTTCTGTTGTCTCTCTGAGAACTAAGACTGGTTTTCCTAGGCTAGGTGCTTCTTCTTGCAAACCACCTGAGTCAGTCAGCAAAAAATGCGATCGCCCAATCGCACCGACCAATTCTGCATAGTCTAAAGGTTCTGTTAAAAAAATTCGCGGATGCTCTCCCAAAAGCGCTTGTAAAGGTTCTCTTACTGTTGGGTTGCGGTGTAATGGTAAAAGTAAAGCTGTATCGGGAAACTTATCTAATATTTGCAAAAATCCCAGCGCGATCGCTTGTAATGGTTCTCCCCAATTCTCCCGCCGATGGACTGTTACTAACAAGGTGCGATACTCATCCCAGTTTAAGCCTGGTATATCACAAGCTGGTTGGGTTGCAGCCACATTCAGCAATGCATCAATTACCGTGTTACCCGTCAGATGAATTTCTCCCAACACACCAGAACGCTGCAAGTTTTCCACAGCCAAAGTAGTTGGTGCAAAATGCAACTGAGTAATTTGAGAAATCAATCGCCGATTGGCTTCTTCTGGATAAGGATTAAATAAATCATCTGTTCTTAATCCTGCTTCTACATGACCTACAGGGATTTTTTGATAAAAAGCTGCTAAAGCTGCCCCAAAAGCTGTAGTAGTATCTCCCTGTACTATTACTAAGTCTGGCTTACTCTTTTGGAATAAGGCTTCTAAGCCTCGCAAACTCCGACAAGTAACATCGCTTAACGATTGCTGAGGCTGCATAATCTCTAGATCGTAATCTGCTTTCAGGTCGAACAACTGCATCACTTGCTCAACCATCTCGCGGTGTTGTCCAGTTAAAATTACTTGCAACTCAAACTCTAGAGATTTTTGAAAAACTTGAATCACCGGAGCTAATTTAATTGCTTCCGGACGCGTACCCAAGATAATGTAAACTCGCTTTTGATTAGTCATTAGTTAATAGTCAATGGTCAAGAGTCATTAGTCAATCGTTACAAATGTACAAACAACAACTGACAACTGACAACTGACCAAAACTGGGTGTAGGAGTGTAGGGGTGCAAGGGTGTAGGTGGAATAAAGGGCTGAAAAGTGTAGGTTTTTAATCAAACAATAAATAATGATTACAAAAACTGGTTTTTAACCAAGCAATGAATAATGTTTATAAAAACTAACGCTCATAACATCATTTCTTTTACCTATACACCCTTACCCCCTTATACCCTTAGTTGAGCATGAAAAAACCCGGCTTAACCGGGCAGATGCGCTGTTTGTCGTATTTAGCAATGATGAACTATAGTTTGATGTCACAAGTTAAAGGACAAGCAGCATAGACTGTGGTCTGCGCTTGGTCTTCTTCTCCATGCAACCAGCTTAACCATTTGACATCACTGGGATGTACACCCTTAGCTGTCAAAACTCCAGCCGCGATCGCAACTGCCATGACATTAAACATAATCAAACTGCCTGCTACAAATAAAACCGCACTAACAGGCATTACAGATTGCAACACTATCGACAACAGACATCCGACCGTAGCCATCAACACCACTAATGGAAAACCGACAACCAACAAGCATACTGCCAACGTGAAAGTCCAGATTAAGAAGCTTTTGACCATCATCAAGGAGTAGGTCTTTCCTAGATTAGAGCTCTGAGCCGAAACCATGACTTTTCCTCCTAAGTTACACAGCAAAATTTGACTTCAGTTATATTTCGCTTGTAGCGAGCAAACTGAATTGTTTCAGTGAAATTCAGTATATAAAAAGCTATTAGGAAAATGAGCATTTAGTTACTAAAGTTTACAGTTAATTTTTTGTAATTATGAATGTAAAGTCGAATTTACATTTATGTAGAAAACTAGTTTCTCGTATCTACCTTAAGGAATAGAAGGTAAAGTGCATTAGTTGCTAATGAGGATTTCAAACTCTTGATTTAGATTATGCTTAACATTTCTTATAAAAACAAGCTTTAATTCTCATAATTCTGAGATGAGGCTGAATAAATGATCTGCTATTGATTTGGCTGTTTATTTGCTAGCACCTTGTAGGAACGCCAGGAAAAATTTTCTCATTTAACAAGATAAAGTATTAATAATATATTTTTAAGTTATAAAAAACACTTCTAATTCTAAATATAAATACTGAAGGTAACAAAGTAATATAGTGTGCTAAACAAGTTTATGTAAGCGATTTTTTTTTCAACCCAATGAAACTTGGAATTTAAAGAAAAAAAATATACAAGTACGAATCATAAAACGTAACAAACCGTTACTTTGAAATTCTGAGCGGACGGACGGTCATAATTCTGCTTTCTAGCACTCTAGAGGTTACTAATAGAGACTTCTTACCGATCGAGTTAATGAAGGTCAAATTTTTAAGATATATGACAGAATCACAGCATCCATCGAATTCCAACTCTGTTGCTCCGCGGAATGTGCCTCCAATGCCGCCACCGCCACCATCGTTAACGACACAGCGCCAGTCTACACAAACGTTGGATATGGCATCAGTAAATAGAAATGTCAGCCAACCGCCACCTCCTCCCGGTTCTGCATCTGCTGCGGCTCATCGCCCAGGTACTCCACCGCCAATGCCTAATTATATTCCAGCTAAAAATAGCACTTCGAGATTATCTTTAGCACAGCTGATCAGAGAAGCTTACGATCAAGGATATTCTGATATTCACTTAGGTGTAGGTGAAGTGCCTCGCTTCCGCAACCGAGGAGAAATTCAATCAACTGATTATCCAGAAACAGATAAAGAGAGTTTGATGAGTTGGTTGCGGGAGGTAATGACAGAAGCAGAAATTCAGCGGTTTGAAGAACACCTCGAATTTGACGGAGCAACTCAGTATGATTTTGCTCGCGTACGGATTAATGTTTTTGGCTCCCTCAGAGGGCCAGCAATGGTGCTGCGATTGATTCCGCTGAAAATCTTGACTATGGAACAGTTGAGATTACCCCCAGTTTTTCGGGATATTTGTCATCATCACAAAGGTTTAATTTTGGTTACCGGGCCGACTGGTTCTGGTAAGTCCACAACAATGGCAGCGATGATTGACTACATCAATAAAGAGATGGCTAAACATATCATCACTATTGAAGACCCAATTGAATTTGTCCATCAAAGCCGTAAGTCCCTTGTCAAGCAACGGGAAGTCGGAATGCACACCCGGAAATTCGACAATGCTTTAAAAGCAGCCTTACGGGAAGATCCAGATTTGATTCTAGTGGGGGAAATGCGGGATAAAGAAACAGTCAACACCGCCCTAAAAGCCGCCCAGACTGGTCACTTAGTAATGGGAACCCTGCACACCAATAGCGCTGTGAAAACCATTGAGCGGATACTCAATCTCTACTCTGGTGAGGAACAGGATGCGATGCGGGTAGCAATTTCCGAATCTTTAGTGGCAGTGATTGCTCAAGGTTTGTGCCGCACCACAGATGGTAAGAGGGCTGCGTTCCACGATATCTTAATTAACACCGAAGCCATCAAAGAATGGATCAAAGACGGTAAGTATGATGAAATTAGCGAGCTGATGAAGCAAGCCAGTTTTGATGGCATGATTACCATGAATCAGTCACTGCTCAACCTCTACCAAGATGGACGTATCACTGAAGAAACAGCTTTAGAAATGTCACCAACTCCTAATGAAATGGCACAATTTCTCCGAGGACGAGTTTAGGTACAGTAAAAGGTAAAAAGTGAAATATTGAGGAGGCAGGAGGCAGGAGGCAGAAGGCAACGGACAGAAGGCAGAAGTGAAGAATTATTTCCTCCTGCTTCCCCAGCTCCCCCAGCTCCCCCTACTTCCCCTGCTCCCTTGCTATTTTTACCTTTGAGTTCCTTAGCCCCTTTAACTGAGTTGACTACAGACAAACTATCTAGACCCCAGTTGTTTAAAGGCATTGCCTTATTTACACCAGGAGGGGATTTAATTTACTGCATCGACCCTAACAAACAAGGCCGATGGCATTTGCATTTATGCACTGCTTTGCAAGAAATCTTAGACTTACCAGAACCACCTCACTTTTTAGTGCCTTGCTACACGGCGACAATTGACCACTGGTTAGATCCGCATAGCCAACAAGTACGAACTTTTGCAGAAGCTTATCCAGCGGTTATCCGACATCAGGCTGTACTCAACGCTATTTTTGGTACAGAGTTAACTTGGCAAACAGCTCCTTGGCAAGAGGGATTATGCGATCGCATGGTATTGTCCACTTATCGCTCCTCATTTCCTCAACTTTGGGAAGATCACGATTTAATCGTTAACTTAGACGTTTCCGAACCAGCACCAAAGTACCGTCCACCAGTCATTGCAGCACGAAAAGTACAGCTAAAAAATCAATGTTATGTGCTACGGCTATTTGTAGCAGGACATAGTGCTAACACCGAACGCATCCTCCAGAATCTGCACGAATTGTTAGAGCGATCGCTGGGGTATCCTTACACTATGAAAGTTGTTGATGTTTTAACTAATCCAGAGCAAGCAGAAATTGACCAAGTAACTGCAACTCCTACCCTCGTCAAGGTTTGGCCTCACCCAATTCGGCGCATTGTCGGAGATTTGGATAATGCAGAAAAAATTTTACAGATGTTGGGTGCTACAGAAAAAATATGAAAGCAATGGGGGACTGGGGATTTTGTAAGGGTTTGCTCATGAATTGTCTGATAATAAGTTTTTAGAAAGCTTCTGTAATCAAGACATCTACACCGAGTAAAGATGCAAACTAGCCAAATCTACCTTTCAACTATGGGGTGCGGGACTTGGGCATGGGGAAACCAATTGCTCTGGGGATATAACGAAAGTATGGATGAGCAGTTGCAAGAGGTTTTCAACCTTTGTGTGAGCAACGGCGTAACATTATTTGACACGGGCGATTCTTACGGCACTGGCAGATTAAATGGGCAAAGTGAGCTACTCTTGGGACGATTTTCTAAAGAATATCAGGGCTTTGGTAAAGAGAATATTTGCATTGCTACCAAGCTTGCTGCTTACCCTTGGAGATGGTCGCGCCAGTCAATGATACGAGCTTGTAAGGCATCTGCTCAACGCTTGGGCAGAAACGTAGATTTGGTACAGATGCACTGGTCTACAGCGAACTATGCTCCTTGGCAAGAAGAAGGACTTTTGGATGGTCTTGCCGACCTTTATCAGCAAGGGTTAGTTAGGGGAGTGGGACTTTCCAATTACGGGCCGAAACGGCTGAAATACGTGCATCAAAAGTTTGCTGAACGAGGAGTTCCAATTACTACACTGCAAGTCCAGTATTCTTTGTTGTCTACATATCCTGTCACTCAACTAGAGCTGAAAGACATTTGTGATGCGATGGGAATCAAACTGATTGCCTACAGTCCTCTGGCGTTGGGGCTATTAACAGGAAAATTCTCCGAGAAAGGCCCTTTTCCTCAAGGCATCCGAGGTTTATTATTTAGGCAGTTATTGCCAGGAGTGCGATCGCTTTTAGCATCTTTACAAGAGGTGGCACAATCAAGAAACAAAACGATGTCACAGGTTGCCATCAACTGGTGTATTTGTAAAGGAACCATACCCATCCCCGGAGCAAAAAGTGTAGAACAGGCGCGGGAGAATATTGGTGCTTTGGGTTGGCAGTTAAACTCTAGCGAGATTGCAGAGTTAGATAAAGCGGCTGCAAATACAGATAAAAAAATGGTACAAAATATCTTTCAGACTAAGTGAAATATTTCTGAGTGAATTTGCGTATTTCAATTTTAACCTTGTGCATGTTGAAACCTGGAGTTTCTAATTATTCAAATCTGTCATTGCGACGTAAGGAAGCAATCTCAAAGTATTGGTAGAAAACTCTGGTTCCTAAGTTAGATGAGGTTTGATTCGTAATTCTTACAAATGGCATAGGATTACCATCACTGTTTCATCACATAAAACTTACTCTCAAATCATCAAGTAATAATATCAAATAATCTTCAAAACACTTTAATAAGAGTTGAAACTACATTAAAAAATAAAAGGGCGCAATAACGCCCTAATGCCCTTATCACAGTTAATTATGAACTCTACATTCTGATTACTATTCAAACTTATTTATAGAAAAATTAAATCAGACAAAAGTCACAGATAGACCCATGACTTTGGTCATGAATTTTAAGTGAGTCGAAAATATTATTTTTTTATAGCTGTAAATTTGTCCTTATTTCTGACCACTACGAACAATTACTTGATGGTCGGATTGTCTGAGAAGCCTACACTGTAATGTACTCAGTTGGTGTAGGAGTATGTTCTAATTCCTAAGAAGGGTAGACAACTTCAGCAACTAAAACAGTTCTGTTGCCGTACTCAGCTTCTAACGCCCTTTTCACATTTACATCCCAGATGAAGTCATAGTCTTGCTCAATTTCAGTCACAACAAAAGGACGAACTTCACCGATTACCGATACTGTCTGACCCTGATTTATGGCTACTTTGGGCGGTGCTTTTAATAAAACTAGTAAATCTTGCCCACCAAACAATTGGTTTTTATCTAGCGTTAATAAAACCGGACTGCGGATATTTTCGAGTTTCCCCGTAACTGCAACCTGACGGCGATAGTATTGTTCGGGACTTTGCGTTATTTGGCCAGGTTGAGGCGCTAGTACGAGATATTGAGCAATAATTGCAGGTTTATTGATGTAATCTCTGTAATATTCGTCCTGGATGTTGAGACTAAACTCTCGCTCAATTTCGGGAATCACCAAATTACGCACCTGACCAGTAACTTGAATTTTGATATTTTGATCGAGTGGTAGATCGAAAGGTACACCTGAAGCATTGATAACTACAATGGGTTCGCCGTGAAAGAATTGTGCATCGCTGACTGTGAAGGAACTCAAACCGATTTTCTGAATCGCTCTGCTTTTAATTGTCACAGGTTTACCGATAAATTCGTCTGTGTTCTTAGCAACTTCAGATGTCTTGGTAAAAGTTGCCTTTGCATCAAAGAGGTTACAGCTTCTAACAAGCATAGCGATCGCTATCAGAAAAATGAATACCCCTGCATGACTAAGTCCCTTAAATAAACCTCTGCTTTGAGAATTGTCATTGCCCTTGTTCTTGTTTGTCTTGAGGCTATTCATGGTAAAAAAGCTTTCCCAATAGACAATGCTACATTTAAGCGCTCCTGTAGAATATTTTATTGCGGAATTGCTGAGGGATACACCTTTGTTGCAACTAACACAGGTTTATTGCTGTATTCTGCTTCTACTTACAGCAGCATTCAGAAGTAAAACACGCTTTGTACCAGGTTTTGAAAGCTAGGTTGCGTACTTCAACTTGATATTCGCTGTATATCTTGCACCTAGCTCTGGCGATCGCAAATCGCGCGCCAGTTGCTTATAGGGGAACATTCAAAATCGCACTGGCTTGGCTATACAAACTAAGTCTGCCCTATATCTTGTCGTGTAACCTAATCATTTATTCTTTCAGCAAAGCCTGAAACCGCACATCATTACGAATGCTATCAAAATCGGGATTAGTTTTTGCTTCAATACGACATAGAGGAGGATTAAGATTAATTGCTTGTTGCAGGTTTTCAAGAGCTAAATCAATATTATCTTGCAAGGCATAATAGCAAGCTTTGCCATAATAACCACTCTCATCATTAGGTTGTAGTTCTAGTGCTTTCTCACAACTAGCGAGTGCCTCTTGATAGCGCCCTGCACGAGCCAGTACAATACCCTTATTAGCCCACCATAATGGGTATTCAGGTAAGGCTTTTAAGGCTTTATTGAGGTGAATTAATGCTTCGTCATAATGCCCCAATAAACTCAGGGACAAACCTTTGCCGTTCAAAATATTAGGATGATCTAATTGTATTTTTAAAGCTTTATCGTAATTAGCGATTGCTTCTTCATGGCGACCTAAGTTAGCCATTACATTACCTCGGTTGTTCCAAGCCTCAGAATAGTCATTTTTTATTGCCAATGCTTTGTCATAATTAGTGATTGCTTCTTCATAGCGACCTAAGTTATTCAGTGCAAGACCTCGGTTATGCCAAGCTAGAGAAAAATCATTTTTAATAGCCAATGCTTTATCGTAGCTAGCTAGTGCTTCCTCATAGTGACCTAAGCTAAGTAATGCACCACCTCGGTTAAACCAAGGTTCAAGAAAGTTATCTTTAATAGCTAAAGCTTTATCGCAGTTATTGATTGCTTCTTCATAGCGACCTAAGTTAAGCAATGCAGCACCACAGTTGCTCCAAGCTTCAGGTAAGTCATCTTTAATAGCTAATGCTTTATCGTAGTTATTGATCGCTTCTTCATAACGACCTAAGTTAACCAGTGCATTGCCCAGATTAAAAAATAAACTGCTGCTGAATTCAGGATAAATACTAGTCTGAATCTGTTCAGCTTGCTTTGTAGCTCTTTGCAATAAGTCTATTCGTTGTCTTGGGTAACTGCGTAGAGATTTGTAACATAAACCAGTATATTTAGCTAGCCCCTGAAGAAAATCAATTTGATGAATACAATTTTTCACAGATGCTTCTATCTGTGACTTAAGAGAATTACCATTTTCATCTTTAAATTCATAATTATTTGGGTCGTGACCTAACACGAAGTTACCAAACTCGACTGCTAATTTGATATCGTTGAGAAACCTCCGTGTATCATTGGGCAAGAGTTCGTTATTCTCAAATTCTCCTTCAGCAGCAACAGCAAAGAAGGGAACTCTGACTATTCCCATTTGACCTAGGTAAGCACTAGCAAAGAAATGGCTCAGTAACAACCGTTGACCCTTTCGATCTGCAAATAAGGCATGATATATGTACTCAGCAGTGTATGCACACCATTGAGAATTCTCGTATTTCTCTGGTTCTGGATTATCTGCGGATACTTCTCTATCTGCTAGTTGCTCAAAATATCTCGCTATGGAAGCATGAGTTTCTCGAAATTTTTGTTGGTTTGCTTTAAACTGAGAGCGTCGCAAAACATCTCGCGTCACATCATTGAGACGAAACTGGTCTTCTTCTACAACAAATTCTCTCTCAATTAGCCATTCAAAACAATTGAGATTGGCATCTACTCCTGTTAGAAAATCGATGTAGTGATCTGCGACTAATTCCCAAATTAAAGCCTCATCAAACCAGCGACAATAAGCAGCCAGTTGTACGACTTGTTTTTGCGTGGTAGTCAGTCCTTCTAACAGTCGGTCAGCAAGTTCTTTATTATCACGAGAACAGTTAATTGTTTTACCTTCTTCCTTCTGCTGTCGAATCAAATCTAGGTGAAAAGGAAAACCATCAGTAGCTTGATATATTTGGCGAATTTCTTTAGGTTCAGTAATACCAATTCTTTTTAAATATTCTTCAGTTTGATTTTTATCAAATTTTTCTAACTGTCGCTCATAGATTAAATCCCGCTTTCTAGAAAACTTCTTTTTCAAAGAATATCTTCCAGCTACCACAATCCGAATTGGATTAGATTGCAAATTATCTTCTTTAAGTAAATATTCACCCACCCATAAATCTAAATCGGAAGTGGCTTTTTCATAGTGGTCTAGCACTAGTAAAATCGGCTGTTTTTGTGCCTTTGTTAGTGGTAACAGTCGGGAATTTTGGAATTGGATTAACCCTTCCACAAATGCTTTAGTCATCTGTGGTATGGGTTCCAACATCAGTTCTTGTAATTTATTATCTTGCTTAGTTGCTGGATGTTTCAATAGCAGACGCTCTTTAATGGCGCTCAACCCCGATCCAGTTCCTTTTGTTGTCTCAGCAACAGCCGATACTCCCGAACTCATTGCATTCACAGGCTCAATTGGAGATAAGAAAAATGCTCCTAGTCCATAGACCGCAGCAGAATTTAATTCTTTTACAAGGTCGCGTTGTTCTTGCTCAACAGTTTCCTTTCCCTCAACAGGTTTCGTTGTGAGTTCCTCTAATGTTTCGTTGTACTGCTTAATGAGTTGCTTAAAGGGGTCAGACTTAAATAAATCTTGTTTCCAAATATCGGGTGTAGGTATTTGCTCATACAAATGAGTCATAACTTTCAGTGGGGTTTCATTACTGAGAGTCTTACCACTGAAGTCAAACTTGACAATATGTGCCTGCTGCTTGTAAGCGTGTTCCAGTGCATCTAGCAAGGTGCTTTTGCCGATACCTCCAATACCATAGATATGAAACAGCAAAGGGTGCGAATCTGGTTCTGTTAGAGCTTTGGCAAAGGTTTTTAGAAAGTCCTCAGCGGGTTTACGAGAAATGTAGTATTGCTGATTCTTCATCTGGTCTGGATACAAGCGTTATTCTGTATTGATTGTAGTTTCAATCACTATGACTCAACACTTGAAATCGCTCATTTCCTATATCTACATCAAAATTACTGCTTTATCTTCTAAGTAACCACACAAAAATAATTACAGTGATTGCGAGCGTTCGCGTTAGCGTCTCGTACCCCTGCTTTTAAGCAAGCTACGCGCAGCGTCTCCGACAGGAGAAGCGAAGCAATCCTAGCCCTTGCGATTGCTACCCTGCGGGAAGCCGAAGAAGGCGCGTCTACATTTCGCTTCGCTGCATAAAGCCCTTTGGGCATGGCTTCGCTTAGCGCAATGACATTGTGTAATTAATTCTGTTCGATTACTTACAAACAATTGTTTAACGACAGCTTTCCAACCACAAACTTAATATTCCTCAACAACACCATCATTTCTTTCCGTAATCGCTTACCCTGAAGCGGTATTTATCTAATTCGTAATTCGTAATTCGTAATTTTTGGGTTTAATGCTGCTCACTATCACCACAACACACTCCCCGGCAACGGAGTTAGGCTACTTGTTGCATAAACACCCAGACCGCTGTCAGTCCTTTTCTCTGAGTTTTGGACAGGCACATGTCTTTTACCCGGAAGCCAGTACACAGCAATGTACGGCTGCGTTGTTGTTGGATGTTGACCCAGTAAAGTTGGTGCGCGGGCGTAGTGCTAGGCTAGAACAATATGTCAACGATCGCCCTTATGTTGCTTCTTCATTTTTAAGTGTAGCGATCGCTCAAGTATTTAGCACTGCTTTAGGAGGTCGCTGCAAAGACTTACCAGAACTAGTACAAACTCCTTTACCGTTAGTGGCAAAAATATCTGTCTTACCCTGTCGCGGTGGTGAAAGTTTTTTACGGGAGTTGTTTGAGCCGTTGGGTTACAGTGTAAGTGCCCAAGGTTACACTTTAGATGAGGAATTTCCTGATTGGGGACAAAGCCAATACTTTACCGTTGAACTTCAGCACACAGTAACTTTAAGCGATTTGTTAAGTCATCTCTATGTTTTGATTCCAGTGTTGGATGACGATAAACATTACTGGGTAGACGATGAGGAAATCGAAAAGTTATTCCGTCATGGTGAAGGTTGGTTAACTCAGCATCCAGCGCGAGAACAAATTACTCGGCGTTACCTCAAACGACAGCAGCGCTTGACTCGTCTTGCTTTAGCCCAACTTGCAGAGGAAGATAATCTCGACCCCGATAGTGCGGAAGAAAGCCATGCCCAAGAAGAAGCAGCAGTAGAAAAACCCATCAGCCTAAATCAGCAACGGATGAATGCTGTAATTACTGCTTTGAAACAAAGTAATGCAAAGAAAGTAATTGATTTAGGCTGCGGTCAGGGAAATCTGTTGAAAATCTTGCTCAAAGATAGCTTTTTTGAACAAGTTACAGGTGTTGATGTTTCTTACAGGGCGCTAGAAGTTGCCCAAGAAAGATTAGACCGCTTGCGCCTTCCCCGCAATCAATGGGAACGTATAAAACTCATCCAAGGCGCACTTACTTACCAAGATAAACGCCTCAATGGCTACGATGCTGCAACGGTGATTGAGGTAATTGAGCATCTTGATTTACCACGCTTGGGGGGATTTGAGCGGGTTTTGTTTGAGTTTGCTCAACCAAAAACAGTAGTAGTAACAACACCAAATATTGAGTACAACATCAAATTTGAAAACCTTCCCGCCGGAAAACTGCGACATAAAGACCACCGCTTTGAATGGACGCGCCAAGAGTTCCAGACTTGGGCAAACCAAGTTTCAGAACGCTTTGGTTATACTGTGCAATTTCAACCAGTAGGAACAGAAGATCCAGAAGTAGGTTCGCCTACACAAATGGGGGTGTTTACAAGATGAGTCTGCAAACTGATTCTCGGTCAACCCAAGAACTGATCAAACTTGCGTTAACGGAAAAAGATGAAGATGCAGTGAGTATCTTGCACTTTCGTGGAAATCAAGAAGTTTTTGCAGCTGCGTCAAAGTTGTGCGCCAGTCAAAACCCACAAGAAAGAGAATTAGGGGCTGATATATTAGGTCAACTTGGAATACCTGATCGAACTTTTCCTGATGAGTGTTTAGCAATTCTATTAAAATTGCTTGAGTGTGAGCAAAATGCTGATGTCCTCAACTCAATTGCAGTTGCATTCGGACACCTACACGATGCTAGAGCGATTTCTTCATTAGTTCGACTGAAAAACCACCCCTGTTCATCTGTGCGTTATGGCGTTGTCTTTGGTCTTTTAGGATATGAAGACAAATTAGCAATTAACACCCTCATTGAATTGTCTTCAGATCAAGACGATGAGGTACGAAATTGGGCAACTTTTGGATTAGGCTCACAAATTGAAACTGATACAACAGCTATTCGAGAAGCACTTTATCAGCGTTTTATGAATGAGAATACTGAAAAAAATTATGAAATATATGCAGAAGCGTTAGTCGGTTTAGCTAAAAGAAAAGACTCACGCATATTAACTCGCTTAATAGAAGAATTATCATCTGACTATGTTGGTCTACTTGCTGTTGAAGCAGCAGAAGAAATGGCAGACTCAAGACTTTATCCAGCGTTGATGCAATTAAAACAATGGTGGACTGACAATAATAACTTGCTAGAAAACGCTATAAATAATTGCCGAGAAGAAACTTAAGAAACTATATTTCAAAACTCTTTTACTCTCTGCGCTTACTCTGCGCTCCTTTGCGTTAAAAATATGAAAATAACTATCCCCGAACTTTCTCTCATTGTCCTTATCGGTGCTTCTGGTTCCGGTAAATCAACCTTTGCCCGTAAGCATTTTCAACCCTTTGAAGTCCTATCTTCAGACTTTTGTCGCGGGTTGGTGTCAAATAACGAAAATAACCAGGCTGTCTCTAAAGATGCTTTTGAGTTACTGCACTTTATTACTGCCAAACGACTAGCAGCAGCTAAACTGACAGTAATCGATGCTACCAACGTGCAGATGGAAGACCGCAAACATCTGCTGCAAATGGCACGACAATATCATTGTTTTGCGATCGCGATTGTTCTCGACCTACCAGAAGAATTATGCCACGAACGCAACCAACAACGTAGCGATCGCCAGTTTGGCCCCCATGTGGTGCGTCGTCATACCCAAATGTTGCGGCGTTCTCTGCGGGGTTTAGAAAAGGAAGGCTTCCGCTATGTCTACACTCTCAACTCTTTAGAAGCAATTGAATCCATTGAAATCGAACGCCAACCTCTTTGGAACAACCTGAAGCACGAACACGGCCCCTTTGATATCATCGGTGACATTCACGGCTGTTGCGATGAACTTGAAGCATTACTTCAACAATTAGGCTATGAGAAGGGCAGGGGGGCAGGGGAGCAGGGGAGCAGAGGGGAAGAATTGTCTGCTCCATCTTGGGACTACCCAACCTACCACCACCCCGAAGGACGCAGGGCTGTTTTTCTTGGTGATTTAGTAGACAGAGGGCCGCGTATCTTAGATACAGTCAAGCTGGTGCGAAACATGGTTAATGCAGGTACGGCTTTTTGCGTTCCTGGTAATCATGAAAACAAGCTGTTGCGGAAACTACGCGGCAAGAATGTCCGGGTAAATCATGGGCTAGAGCAAACCCTAGCGGAGATTGAGGCGTTACCTGATGAAGTGCGTGAACCATTTACCAAAGAACTGCAAAAGTTTCTCGATTCCCTAATTAGTCACTACCTCTTAGATGAAGGGCGGCTAGTGGTGGCGCACGCCGGGATGAAACAGGAAATGCAAGGACGCGGTTCTGGTGGGGTGCGTGAGTTTGCCCTTTATGGGGAAAGTACTGGCGAAATTGATGAGTTTGGTTTACCTGTGCGCTACAACTGGGCTGGAGAGTATCGGGGTGAAGCGATAGTGGTTTACGGACACACCCCTGTACCAGAAGCGGAATGGCTGAATAACACTATTGATATTGATACAGGCTGTGTTTTTGGTGGTAAATTAACTGCCCTACGCTATCCAGAAAAAGAATTGGTGAGTGTACCCGCCGCCCGCACTTACTGCGAACCTGTGAAACCTTTGGTACAAAACACAGTAACTCGCACATCCCAGCAAGAACTTGATGATGTCTTGCACATTGACGATGTACTGGGTAAACGTATCATCAACACCCAACTTAAGAACAACATTACCATTCGGGAAGAAAATGCGATCGCAGCTTTAGAAGTGATGAGCCGTTTTGCTGCTAATCCTAAATGGTTGATTTACCTACCGCCCACCATGTCCCCTGTAGAAACATCCCAAGCATCAGGATTTTTGGAACATCCGACGCAAGCCTTTGCTTACTACCAAAACCCAGGAATTACGGAAGTTGTATGCGAAGAAAAACACATGGGTTCACGAGCAGTGTTGGTTGTTTGTCGAGATTTAGCAGCCGCCGAAAAACGGTTTGGTGTGGTGAATGAAGGAATCGGCATTTGCTACACCCGCACAGGAAGGCGCTTTTTTGATAATCCAGCATTAGAAACAGAACTATTGGCGCGGGTAAATGCTGCCCTTTCTCAAAGTGGTTTTTGGGAAGAATTTCAGACCGATTGGGTGTGTCTGGATTGTGAATTAATGCCTTGGTCAGCTAAGGCTCAAGGACTACTGCGAGAACAGTATGCACCTGTTGGTGTAGCATCGCGCGTTGCTCTCAATGATGCTGTTAGTTTACTACAACAAGCAAGCGATCGCGGCGTGGAAATCAGTAGCCAACTCAATCACTACCAGCAACGTGCAGAGATGGCACAGCAATACGTCACTGCCTACCGTCGCTACTGTTGGACAGTTACAGATATTTCACAACTGAAACTCGCTCCCTTCCACATTTTGGCAACAGAGAAAGCTGTCCATGTTGACAAAGACCATCGCTGGCACATGGAGCAAATAGCAAAAATCTGCCAATCAGACCCCGCCCTACTCCTAGCTACTGGCTACAAAGTAATAGATTTGACAGACCCCAGCAGCCAAGCAGAGGGAGTACATTGGTGGGAAAAACTCACCGCAGCAGGAGGTGAAGGGATGGTCGTCAAGCCAATGCAATTTATTGTCAAAGGTAGTCGCGGTATCCTACAGCCTGCGGTGAAGTGTCGCGGACAAGAATATCTGCGGATAATCTACGGCCCGGAATACTCAACCCCAGAGAATCTGCTACGCTTGCGCCAAAGAGGATTATCTCACAAACGTTCTTTGGCTATGCGTGAGTTTGCCTTGGGTGTTGAAGCCTTGGAGCGATTTGTCACCCATGCTCCTCTGCGCCGCGTGCATGAATGCGTTTTCGGTATTCTGGCATTAGAGAGCGAACCTGTAGATCCGCGACTATGAGTGAAAGAAGCACTTGAAGCACATTTCCGGTTATACCAATTCGTAATTCGTAATTCGTAATTCGTAATTAAGAAAGTCCCATTTAGTCTAGGTTTCTGGGTTTGGATCTGTATCATTATTTTTTTTTGGGAAATGGTATTACAGCTTTGCTAGACACAGCCCCAGCAAAGCTGTATTTTTAAGCACTAAAACGCAGAAAGCTAATGAAAAAGAATAACTCATCGTCTGCACTAGAGCCAACAGTCAATGTCTTGCAAGTGCGTCGTTTCCGATTATCCTTTCTCTATGCTGTGCCGATTGGAGTATTAGGAGGGCTGATTGGCTTGGGTGGTGCAGAGTTTCGGCTGCCAGTCTTGGCTGGTGTATTGAGTTATTCAGTACGGCAAGCTGTACCCTTGAACCTAGCTGTAAGTTTGGTGACAATTGCTGCATCTCTAGCAATTCGGGGCAGTACGCTCTCCTTCAGTCTAGTGATTCCGTTGTTACCTGCGGTCTTGTCCTTAATTTGCGGAGCGGTTATCACTGCTTTTTTTGGGGCAGCAATGGCAGGAAGGCTCTCAAATGAGCAACTTGAGAGAATCATCTTAGTGCTATTGGTATTAATTGGCGTTGTCCTAATAGTTGAGGGCTTTCTTCCTCAACAAATACCAGCCCTTCTACCTCCGGCTTTGGGCTGGCGTATTCCAGCAGGTATGCTGTTTGGTCTGGCAATTGGACTGGTGAGCAGCCTGCTTGGAGTTGCAGGAGGTGAAATAATTATCCCAACGCTTGTTTTTGCTTTTGGTGCAGATATTAAAACAGCAGGTACAGCCAGTCTTTTGGTCAGCTTGCCAACTGTGCTGGTGGGTGTTGTTAAATATGCTAGTCGAGGAGCTTTTACAGACCGCACAGCTTTGAGCAATACTGTTGCTCCTATGGGAGTAGGTTCGGTGATTGGAGCCGTCATTGGAGGAATGCTTGTCGGGATTGTTCCAGCAGCAGTACTAAAAGTCACGCTAGGGGTAATCTTGAATATCTCCGCGTTTCGGGTTTTTGACAAAGCCAAATCCCACGACTAATGATTCCAAAACTCCTATCAAATTTAGGCGACTTCTGAAACTACAATAGAGCTACGAGTTTAGAGGAAGGTGCGTTATCTTCATCAACGCACCCGACTTTATTCAATTTGCCAGCCACAAAGCGACATTACGCACATAAGTTTTGATATCTTCTAAGGCGCGTGGCTCTTTTTTCATTCCATCTCCTGGTGCTTCATCCACAAAAGTAGGACAGCCTTTTTCAACATCCCAGTTGTAATCTACTAAATGATGAAAACTGGAATTAGCTACTGCACGTCCCAGAAAATTACCTTGTGCATCTTTGTGATGTTCTATCGCTACCACAAGATTGAATTTACGACCTGTAACTAAACTTTTTCCCAAAGCAATTACCCGTGCATTTGGATTGTTTAAAGGCGCTCCTATGCCGCCTTCGTGAGGGTGTGCCGGAAAAAAATCGATGGTTACGGAAGCTGAATTAGAATTTTTTAACAGTTCGTGAACAGGTTCAACAATGGTAATTTTTTGATAGTCGCCGTTTGCTCCAGAATGATAATTAGGCCAAGAAATATAAGTTGTGTACGAATCATCTCGGCTCCAGCGAGACTCATCAGGGTCAGGATTTTTGGTGTTGAAATAGTGAACATCTCCAATATCAACTAAACCGCACATCGAACAGCCCATATCTTGATGATCGCGAGTCGTTAAAATACCGCCGCCGCGTTGCCGAAAAGCATTTATTCCAGCAATGTCCTTTTCAGTTAAACCTTTATCGACTTCTATGGCAAACAGCCAAAGTTCATCAAAATCTGATTTGTCAAGAGTGCTTAAAACTGGATCGTTACCCTCTGCATCTGATTCATAATCGCGTGCTGTCACTTCAAATAAGGGATTTCCTGCTTCGTCTTGAATCGATGCCAGATAATTTTGTAACAGAGAGAAACGAAAAATGCTCCAATCATCTTCCGTTGTGGGAATCGTAGTCTGCAAAAGAATCCGAATTGGTTTTGCCATAACCTGTGCCAGACGAACACCACAATTGAGTATAGCGATCGCTTTGCACCAATATTTAAATTTTCCAATCCTTAAATATCCTTCCTAGGTAAGAAATAAATTCATTACTCCAGGTAGTAGCTCAATAATTTCCAGATGGCTATTCTAGATAAAGCTTGTCACCACAATAATCCTTATGTTGCGCGTGCTGAGGATTTTCTTTTTTGGATGTCTCTCAACTAAACGTTCTTTACACAGCGACGATATGAAAGCAGATGAACTCCTGAAAAACTATGCCGCAGGCGTAAGAGACTTTACTGCTGTCAACCTAAGCGAAGCAAACTTGAGGGAAGCTAACCTCAGTGGAGCAATTTTGGATAGAGCTATCCTAGACGGAGCTAATCTCAGCCATGCTAATTTAGCGCAAACTAGCCTGATTGAGGCAGACTTGAACGGAGCTAATTTGAGCGATGCCAACCTCACTAGTAGTAACTTAGCTGGAGCCATCTTGGATGGAGCGATTTTAGATGGCGCAATTTTAGATGGAGCTAATTTGAGTCAAGCTGATTTGACTGTCGCTAATCTAATTGAAGCTAATCTTAGCGAAGCAGAGTTGCATGAGGCAAATTTGAATGCGGCGAATCTAGATAAAGCCGACCTGAGTGGTGCAGATTTAACTGTCGCCGATCTGACTCAGGCCAATCTCACCAATGCAGATTTGAACGAAGCTAATTTGAGCGGTGCAAATTTGGATGGAGCAAATATAGAGGGAACAATTTTGGATGAGAATGGGTGACAGAGACGAGGGGACGCGGAGAGAAGTTGCGTGCGGGGGTTCCCCCCGTTGAGCAAACTTCGGGGGACGCGGGGAAAGAACTTTCCGTTTCCTCATATCCCTACTCCCTACTCCCCTTTTTGCTTACCTTCTCATATACTGGCTAGCCATCTGGATGGCATCTGCGATATCAACATCGCCATCTCTATCTGCATCCAAGAAGGAATTGAGTACGGGATTCCCGCCGACTTGAGGATTCTGGGCGTTTGCACCAGATTGCAGGAAATTCAGCACTACAGGTACTGCTAAAGGCAGCAATTGTTGGATAGTACCAGCATCCAAGCCAGTGCGCTGAGCAGCTATCTCAGACACCTGTTGCTGCATTGCTGGAGAGAAGAGGGAGTCAACAGCTTGAGGATTGGGGGAAGTGCCACTATATTGATTGACCAAAGCTTGAGCTTCTTCATTACCACTTGTAGCTTGCTTTTCTTGTAAAGAAGAACGCACATAGTTACCCACAACACCCAATACAGATTGTATCGTTGAGGGATCTGCCCCAGTGCGATCGCTCAATTGATCCACAGCGTTGATAATACTTCCAATTTGACCCAAGCTCCCTTGTTGATTGGGATTGCTGACAGCACCGAGAATTTGATCGAAAAGTCCCATAAGTTTGTTTTGTTTCTATGTTTTTCTCTTTCCCAAGACTGATTTGTCAAATCCTCAAACTTCAAATCTAAGGCTATACAAACCAAGCCTGCCTAGGGATGTACTTTCTTTAATGCCCTAAATTTGCACGCGTCACAACTTCCCTAGGATCTATATTTCCTACTTTCTGCTCTGATAAAAAAGATTGAAACTATTAATATTAGAAGCATCTGCCTACTGAATACCCACTAATTTTTGCCACCCATGCCTCTGTCCCGCATAGTCACGCTGATTGTTGGTCTAATCGTCATTTTGGGGTTAGCCCTGTGGCTGATAGATTCTCTATCACGCCTCTATTGGCAGTTATCTTATTCTCCCTTATTAGGCAATTTGCTGTTGTTACTGCTGGTTGTCCTCATAGGAGCCTTAGTTGCAGCTTTTATCTATTACGTGCTGGTAATGCAGGCTGGAGAGAAACGTTCTCGCCGTAATCGCCCTCGTGTGACTCCGGCGCAAATTCCGGCTGCCAAATCTGATGCGGCTTCTACCACGCTACAAGCTGTGCGACAACAGGTAGCGCAAATTCAAGATGAAGTAACACGGCAAGCTTTATTAAGTCGATCGCGGGAAATTGAAGTCAATTTAGCACGCGGTGAAATTCAAGTAGTAGTGTTTGGTACGGGGAGTGCTGGCAAAACATCCCTAGTGAATGCAATTATGGGACGCATGGTGGGTCAAGTGGATGCGCCTATGGGTACAACTCAGGTTGGTGAAACCTATTGTCTGCGGCTGAAAGGATTGGAACGCAAGATTTTAATTACAGATACGCCAGGGATTTTAGAAGCAGGGGTAGCAGGAACGGAACGGGAACAGTTAGCAAGAGAACTAGCCACTTCAGCAGATTTACTATTATTTGTGGTAGATAATGACCTGCGGCGTTCGGAATATGAACCACTGCGGGGTTTAGCGGAAATTGGCAAGCGATCGCTGCTTGTTCTCAACAAAACTGATTTATACACAGATGATGATAAGGAAGCTATTTTAGCACGGTTGCGTCAACGGGTGCGGGGATTTATTGCAACCAGTGATGTAGTTGCGATCGCGGCTAATCCCCAATCTGCACAATTAGAAACTGGCGAAACCTTCCAGCCAGAAGCAGATATTGTACCGTTGCTGCGGCGGATGGCAGCTATTTTAAGGGCTGAGGGTGAAGATTTGGTAGCAGATAACATTCTCCTGCAATCGTTGCGACTAGGAGAGGAAGCGCGAAAACTCATTGATAGCCAACGTCGCCGTCAAGCCGACAAAATTGTGGAACGGTTTCAATGGATTGGTGCTGGTGTAGTATCTGTCATGCCCCTACCAGTTGTCGATTTATTGGCAACAGCTGCTGTCAATGCTCAAATGGTTGTAGAAATTGGCAAAGTCTATGGCTGCGAACTGAATATGGAACGGGGACGAGAGTTAGCCCTTTCTTTAGCAAAAACCATCGCCAGTCTGGGTATAGTCAAGGGAGCGATCCAATTACTTTCTACCGCTTTGCAAACTAATCCTGCCACTTTTATTGTGGGTAGGGCAATTCAAGGCGTAACCGCAGCTTATTTAACGCGGATTGCTGGTAAAAGTTTTATTGAATATTTTCGTCATGACCAAGATTGGGGCGATGGTGGCATGACAGAAGTTGTGCAACGACAGTTTCAAATTAATCGCAGAGATGAATTTATTAAAGCTTTTGTACAAGAAGCGATCGCGCGAGTAGTTAAGCCGTTAACAGATAAATCTGAGGTAATTGAACATGATGAAGAAGCTCAAAATTAATATTTATAGTATTATCATATACCGCAAACATGAGCAAACACAACATCTTAAAACCTGACCAGAGTTATACCTTTAGCCAATATTTTCAACTAACTAATTCCACAGCAGAGATTGTGGCTGAATTTGAGTATAGCTATGAACGTACAAGTTTGGTTTTGTCCAGGTATTCTGATGAAATTAAATACTTGGAGTTTTTGCAAGAATATTTACAACGTAATATAAGACTTTTTAATCCTATAGCAGAAATATCAATTAGAGAATTTTTGATTGCTCCTATCCTTGCTGAAATATACGACCAGACACAGGCTCAACTATATAGTGAGTATCCCCTGAATGTAAATGACAAGCTCAAAGGAACTTTGGATTATTACTTGCATAAATCTAACTCACTATTAGTAATAAAAGCCAAACAATCAGATATAAGAAGGGGATTTACACAGTTAGCAGTAGAATTAATAGCTCTGGATAAATCTTTAGATAATCAATCGTCTATTTTATATGGAGCAGTTACTAATGGCGATGATTGGAAATTTGGTACACTTCATAGAGAACAGAAGCTGGTTACAGAAAATATTAAACTTTATCGCGTTCCTGACTGGACTTTGGACTAAAAGGCTAGAGAAAAGCAGTCAGTGTTACTGCTGACTGCCGTAAAGTCAATGAAAGTAATCGATAAATCATTGACGTGATGATCCTGACACAACTAGAAAAATTCCGCCAAGCTATCTACGATTG
>NZ_JAVRBR020000128.1:0-25243 GCF_034531165.2 Dendronalium sp. ChiSLP03b
CCAATTTTTCAACTGTAGATAGAGCGAGCATTTGAGCGTTTATTTTCTAACACAATGGCTGAAATCAAGATTTTTGGTAAAAATCCTATGCTGTAAGGATTCTAGATTATTCTCTCCCGAAAATGATAAAAGAGGGTTAATTGCCCAACTCCCGATACCGCTTTTGAATCTCCTCAATCGAAAACAAAGCCTCAAACTTTAACCCAGCAGACTGGTACAATTCTGCTCCCCCTTGTTTGCGGTCTACTAGTGCAATTACTTGCTCTACGGTATAACCTGCATCTTTGAGACGCTCAACTGCTTTCAGTGCAGACTGACCAGTAGTGACAACATCTTCCAAAACTACCACTTTTGCACCTTCTGGCAAAATCGGACCTTCAATATAAGCTTTCGTTCCATAACCTTTGGCTTCCTTACGAATAATCAGCGCTGGTATCAATCGATTTTCATAGACAGAAACCACACTGACTGCGGTCACAATTGGATCGGCCCCCAATGTTAAACCAGCCACAGCTTGGGTATCTGTGGGTAATAGAGGGAACAACAACCGTCCAACAGCTAAAGCGCCTTGGGGGTGCAGTGTCACTTGAGTCTTATTGACGTAATAAGAGCTACGCAGCCCAGAAGCGAGTACAAAATCACCCTCTTGATAAGCGAGTTGAGTGAATAAATCTAGTAGCTTGTGACGCAGAGTTGTCAAATCAGCAGTAGCTGCCCAAATATTCGATTGGGTAGGAGTTTCAGTAGGATACGTCATTACAAAACATTAAAAGTTGTGCTACACCAAAGGTTGAACTCATCAGAGTTCTGAAATTAAGCATAAGTTAAGATTTGCCCAAAAATTGAGGAGTTAGGAATATGGGTATAAAAATTAAACCCCTGAGTGGTTTATTAGTGCTGCTAGCTACTGCGATTGCTTTTCCCTCCATTGCATTTGCTCAGACAGAAACACCAAATTACGAAACAACAAATGATGTGTTTGAGCGAGCTTATTTTCGACACGATCGCAACTTCTACGAGAATAATAGTAGTGTCAAACGCCAGCTAGACTCATTTCTTGGTTCTGGTTCGGTTTTCCGCAATTCCTTCCCAGAAAATGAAATTGCTCGTGATGCTGAGTTGGTTAACACTCTCTATCGGGATGTCCTTACTCAGCAGGTTGGCAACGATCCTTATATTCGTACTCCAGATTTACCGAATCCATATGATACATCGCTACTCATGTCCCCTCGCCTGAATGCCAACAAGCTAAAAGTCGGTACTGAATTCCGTTTTGAAAGTACATTACCACGTTAAGAGTGCTGTAGACGCTTCTGCGACTACTCTACTTTTCGAGAACGGCTTTGCCGAACGAGTTCTCCTTCGGAAAATTCGCAGTGTGGAGCCAAGGCTGTGCCTTGGTTCCTAAAATTGAATCGACTGGCGTTGCTGAGAGGGAGTTAAAAGTTAAAAATAAGGTTAACCTCTATTGTTAACTTCAACAGGGAGTGAAAAGTTAATTAACATAATTTATAACTCAGGACTCACGGCTCAGCACTATCTAAATCCAGGGTGCAGGAGTTGAACCTGCCTTGGGCGAATTATGAGTTCGCTGCCTCAACCGCTCGGCCAACCCTGGTCGAATTAAATTGTAGCTTAAGTTTACAGCTTGTGTAACCTCGAAGAATAACTTACCAGACTTTTATACTACATAATTTAAACATGAACTAGTGCAAACTAGTATTGATTAAGTTCCTTTAAGAATTGAGGCAGAAGGCTTCAATTCTCTTAATATAGACCAGCATTTTTCCGCAATAGCTTGTCAGCGATGAAAATAAATTCCACTGTACTTCTTACGTTGATTTTGTTAATCCTGATGTTGGGAGCAGGTTCTGTAAGTGCATTTTTGGGGTTTAACCTGGGGAGTTCAGCACTCAAAGGTGTAACAACACCAGATGGTCGTCCCACCAGCAAATTTGCCAGCAGTAAGGCAAGTAATCCCCAACAGCCAGGGGTGGCTTTATTAAAAGAGGAAGATATCTTAAAAATTGTTAAGGCGCGGATAGAGGGTAAGACTAAAGCTGCTAAATCGGAAAAGCAAGAGGATGATGAAGAGGAAACCAAGAGTAGCCGACAGAAGCCAGAGGAAAAGCCCCAAGAAGTGAGTCAAGAAAAACTCCAACCGGGATTTCCTGTCACCGCCGAGAATCAGGGTGTGACTCTTTCTGTACAATCTGTCCGCTACTCTGGCGGCGATTTACTCCTGAAAGTGAAAATGCAGAACAAAGGTGCTGATTCCGTGCGCTTTTTATATAGCTTTTTGGATGTTACTGATGACAAAGGACGAACGCTGAGTGCTAGTACAGATGGTTTACCAGCAGAGTTACCCGCAAATGGGCCAACATTTTCTGGTACAGTGAGCATTCCTACAGCTTTACTGGATGACGTGAACAAGATATCTCTCTCTCTAACAGATTATCCAGCTCAAAAACTGAAGCTAGACGTATCAAATATACCTGTAGAAAAGGCGGCGGGTCTATTGTAGATTTTTGACGGGCACAAGGGGGACAAGAGGGACAAGGAAGACAAGGGGGAATTATTGAAGAAATCTCTCCTTTGTCTCCCGCCTCTACCTTGTCTGTTCCTAATTCCTAATCCCTATGGGGGCATGAGTTTTACATGAGCTTTGGCGGTGAGTGGTTTTTCTGGCTTAATTTGGACGGATGTGGGGCTGCGATTGTTATCAGTTCTATTACTGATTGCCATCAATGCTTTTTTTGTCACAGCAGAGTTTTCGATCGTCACGGTGCGACGATCGCGTATTCACCAACTGGTAAAAGCTGGTGATATTCCTGCGATCGCAGTTGAGACGCTGCAACGCAGTATTGATAGACTGCTATCTACGACACAGTTAGGCATTACTCTCTCTAGTTTGGCACTGGGCTGGATTGGAGAAAGTTCCATTGTCGGCTTGGTGAATCTATGGCTCAAATCCTGGCCTTTACCAGCAGGGTTGAGTAACTTCATAGCTCATTCTCTATCAATTCCGCTCGCCTTTTTTTTGATTGCCTATCTGCAAATTGTTTTGGGAGAACTGTGTCCCAAATCAGTAGCGATGCTTTATTCAGAAGAGCTAGCGCGGTTTTTAGGACCATCTGTCAAAGCGATCGTCCGCTTTTTCCGCCCCTTTATCTGGATTCTTAACCAATCAACCCGTTGTTTGTTGCGGCTTTTTGGTATCCAATATACAGGTCAAAGCTGGAGACCGCCTGTGACTCCTGAGGAGTTACGCCTGATTATCTCTACCGAGAGGGAATCTACAGGTTTAGAGCTTTCTGAGCGAGAACTGCTCAATAATATCTTTGAGTTTGGGGATGTAACGGCGCAAGATGTCATGATTCCCCGAACCAGTATTATAGCCTTAGAAAGAGACGCTTCTTTCCAGACTTTACTCCAAGAAATGACAGCTACTGGTCACTCATGCTATCCCATCATTGGAGAATCTTTAGACGACATTCGCGGCATTGTTTACTTCAAAGATTTGGCACAACCCTTGGCTGTGGGAAAGTTGACTTTAGAAACACAAATCAAACTTTGGATACGTCCGGCTCGATTTGTACCAGAACACACGCTCTTGAGTGAACTATTGCCAATGATGCAGCAAGAGAAACCAGCTATGGTAATGGTAGTGAATGAATTTGGCGCTACTGTGGGGCTGGTGACAATCCAGGATGTAATTGCCGAAATAATTGGCAACGCAGGCGAATCTGAAATTAACGACGATTTGCTCATCCAAATGTTAGAAAAGCAGACATTTTTGGTGCAAGCCCAGATTAACCTACAAGACCTCAACGAAGTTTTGCATCTCAATTTACCTTTAACAAAAGAATATCAAACACTGGGAGGTTTTTTGCTGTACGAATTGCAGAAAATGCCTGCCAAGGGCGAAACCTTTTTATATGAAAATATCGAATTCACAGTTGTTTCAGTCGTTGGGCCACGCCTGCATCAAATCCAACTGCAACGCTTGGAGGAAGAGGAGGGATGAGGAGGACAAGGAAGAATTTACTTTCACTACTTCCTCTGCTCCCCTGCTCCCTACTACCTATATGACAAGGGATCGACAAGTCCCAATTCAGTAAAAGCGGCCAGTCGCAAGCGGCAAGAATCACATATACCGCAAGCTACATCACCACCAGCATAGCAAGACCAAGTTTGCTCCCAAGGAACTCCTAATTGGTTGCCAAGTTGGATAATTTCGGTTTTTTTTAGGTTAATCAAGGGTGCAACAATGGTAATGGGTTTACCCTCGCGTCCTTGTTTGGTTCCTAGCCGGAAAACTTCTTGCATCGCTTGAATATAGTCGGGACGGCAATCAGGATATCCTGAGTAATCTAAGGCGTTGACTCCAATGTAGACCAGTTCAGCGGCGATCGCTTCGGCGTAACCGAGGGCAAAGCTTAAAAAGATGGTGTTGCGTGCAGGCACATAAGTTATAGGAATATTTTGCGACATTTCATCTATGGAACGCTCTTGAGGTAAAGCGATCGCATCGTCTGTAAGTGCTGAACCACCCCACTGCCGTAAGTCAAAATTTACTACCTGATGTTGTACCACTGCGGCTTTTTCAGCGACTGAGAAAGCTGACTGTAACTCTCTGCGGTGTCGCTGCTGGTAATCAAAGGAAATGGTGTGACATTCATGACTATCAGCTTTGGCTTGATACAAAACTGTGGAAGAATCTAATCCCCCAGACAACAGAATTACAGCTTTCATCTCGATTTCAAATTTGGGATTTGCGATCGCTAGATCGTACCTAAACAACATACCAAAAGTAATGTCAAAACTCTTCCTCAACTTGGAGAGTTTTAGTGGTTTTTACTGTGCCTTACATAACTCAAATAAACAGTCTATACCAGTATCTTTGAGAAAGCGGATGGCGAAAGTTGTAGGTATTGCAGATAATTATGCAAAAATTATTTGAGTATTTCAGCGGTGGCAATTCCAAATATAACTTTTTTTCATACAAATTTCTCAGTGTGATAGTCTAGTTTTTGTGTAATTTTGCTGACACAAAAATTCTTAATTGTTCGATGGTGTCAATTAAATATCGATCCCGGTAATTAATTGCCCAACTGTCTTCTGGGAGTTTTTACTTAGGTTGCACTTAGTTGTACAAGTTAATAAAAAGACACATTGAATATTATGTAAAGAGCAAAAAAACGAGCAATTTAGAACTAATGATTTAAAAGATAGCTAGATTGCGGGAACCGATCGCAAACTTTGAAATTCTTCATAAACAGAGCCTCTATGTTACCATCTGGATGGTTTTAGACGGATCGTAACTGGCTGTTAAGTATAAACGCCAACGGCCGTAGCGTCTCTAAATTTGGTGGTTGAGGAGAGAACAATAGTGCAAAATAGCATGTCAGTGGCAGAACTAAATTCATTTACACAGCGCAATCAGCCAAGACCGATTCGCATAGGCGTGATCGGAGTGGGTAACATGGGACAACATCATGCCCGCATATTGAGTTCAATGAAAGATGTTGAACTGGTCGGCGTGGCAGATATTAATGTCGAACGAGGCTTAGAAACTGCCAGCAAATATAAGGTGCGTTTTTTTGAAGATTACTGTGACCTGCTGCCCCATGTGGAAGCAGTTTGCGTCGCTGTTCCTACTCGCCTGCATTATGCCGTAGGCATCAACTGTTTGTTGGCGGGAATTCATGTTTTGATTGAAAAGCCGATTGCTGCCAGCATTTCAGAGGCAGAATCGTTAGTAAATGCCGCCGCTGAGTCTCAATGTATCTTGCAAGTAGGTCACATTGAGCGCTTCAATCCAGCATTTAGAGAACTCAGCCAAGTGCTGAAAACTGAGGAACTCCTGGCGCTAGAAGCTCACCGGATGAGTCCTTACTCCGATCGGGCGAACGATGTTTCGGTTGTGCTGGATTTAATGATCCACGACATTGACCTGCTGCTGGAATTAGCTGCCTCTCCAGTGGTGAAATTGACAGCTAGCGGTACTCGTGCGTTGGACTCCGGTTATTTGGATTACGTAACTGCTACCTTGGGGTTTGCCAATGGCATTGTTGCTACTTTAACTGCCAGCAAAGTTACTCACCGAAAAATCCGTCGCATTGTTGCTCATTGTAAAAATTCCTTTACAGAGGCAGATTTTCTCAAAAATGAAATTTTGATTCATCGACAAACAAATGCTAACTCTTTGACTGACCATCGACAAGTGCTTTACAGACAGGATGGTTTGATTGAGAAAGTCTACACTAGCAACATTCAACCCCTAAGTGCAGAGTTAGAGCATTTTGTCAACTGCGTACATGGTGGCAATCAACCTTCAGTAGGTGGCGAACAAGCTCTCAAAGCTCTTAGATTGGCAAGTTTAATTGAGCAAATGGCTTTAGAAGAGCGGGTTTGGAATCCATTAGACTGGCAATCTGAACCGAGAGTGCAATCATTGACTCCGACAGTCTAAGGGAGCAAGGGAGGCAGGAGAGGCGGTGCGGTGAGTCCAGCACTGCAAAGAGAAGTTGCCAGGAGGTTTCCCTCCAAGCAAACTTCGGGGAGGGTTTCCCTCCGGAGCCACTTCTGTGCGGGGGTTCCCACGCCACTTGCTCCACTTGAGGAAACCCCAAGACCGCAGTGGCTCACCGTTGTAGGCGAAAGCCTTCCCGCAGGGTAGAAAGTAGCATCAGGTGACTGGCGAATCCGAAGGGTCTTGGGGTTTCACCCACTCCCCACCTTGCGGGAAGCTGCAAAGCGTCTACAAGTTGGGAGACCCGCCCGACCCGCCCACGGAGGTGGCTCCCCAAGTAGAGCAACTGCCGTAGAGCAGGAAATACCTAGTACCTCGTTCCCAGCCCCCAGTCCGCAATAGCTGTTATTTTGACTCCAGCGAGTGGGCATAATAATTAAGTTTTGAGGAAGCTAACGCTAAATTGATCGATAAGACTGGCGCAGCAAGTTCAGGAATTGACTCGATGCTCGAATGGATAATTGATACTATCAACTCTTTAGGTTATTGGGGAATTGCTCTGCTGATGTTTGTAGAGAACCTCTTTCCACCTATTCCTTCAGAATTGATTATGCCACTGGCAGGATTCACGGCCAGAGCAACCCCAGACAAGCTCAATATCTTTGGCGTATTTTTCGCGGGACTTTTTGGTTCTGTGGCAGGCGCACTTATTTGGTACTATCCAGGTAAGTTTTTGAGCGAAAAACGTTTGAAAACTTTAGCTGACAAGTATGGTAAGTGGTTAACTATATCCAGTCACGATATTACCAAGGCCAATGCCTGGTTTTACAGACAAGGTAAAAAAGCGGTTTTAATTGGTCGTCTTGTCCCTGGAATCCGTACGTTGATTTCCATACCTGCTGGCATTAGCTGTATGCCTTTGCTACCATTTCTATTTTATACAACTCTAGGTAGCGCTGCTTGGGTAGGTTTGCTAACATACTCAGGGTACGTATTGGGTAGCCAGTATGAACTTGTGGACGAGTACCTTGCCCCTGTATCTAAAATCGTGCTTGGGATTCTGGTTCTGGCATTTGTTGCCTGGGTACTCAAGCGTCGGCGAAAAAGCACTAGAAGCTGAAAACCAGCCACTTTTAGTTTGAAAGTGGGGGTTACATCTGGTCAAAATTCGCCTACACTATGCCAAATGATGTTGAATTTGCGATCGCCTAAGTTGCATTTAGCGTATTTGTAGCTACACTTGACGGAACCTAGAATTTCTGGTATCTCGCATGTTTGTAAGATGAGTACGATAATTTTTTACAGTTAAGTAAGGACTAGGAGCTTTCATGACAGACCAACCTTCCGCCGCTACACCGATGAATGCCGCTGCTATACCTCTCAATAGAGTGTCAGCGTCTACACCCATCAATGCTACTGTTGCTAAACCTAGTGGTGGTTCTGGCAAAGCCATTCTCAGTGTTGATTTAGGCAGAACTTCCACAAAGACTTGTGTGAGCCGCGAACCAAGCAGTGTGGTATTCGTACCTGCCAATGTGAAAAAAATGTCTATAGAACAGGTACGCGGAGGCGTTTTTGAAGCTCGAGCTACCGATCCTTTAATGGATCTGTGGTTAGAGTATCAAGGCAATGGCTACGCTGTTGGTCAGCTAGCAGCAGATTTTGGAGCGAATTTAGGAGTGGGCCAATCTAAGGTAGAGGATGCACTAATCAAAGTCTTGGCAAGTGCTGGGTACTTCAAACTCAAAGACGATATTTCAGTCGTATTGGGTCTACCTTTCCTTTCCTTAGAACAATTTGAAAAGGAAAAAGCACAACTAATTAGCCAAGTAACTGGTCCTCATGTGCTAAATTTCCGAGGTGAATCTGTGTCTTTGAACGTCACTAAAGTTTGGGTAATGCCAGAAGGCTATGGCAGTCTTCTGTGGTCTGAAGCCCAACCTAAGAAAAGTCCGAGCAGTGCGGATTTTACAAAAATATCGGTGGCGATTGTAGATATCGGGCATCAAACCATTGATTTATTGATGGTTGATAACTTCCGCTTTGCACGAGGTGCTTCTAAGAGCGAAGACTTCGGTATGAACAAGTTTTATGAACTAGTAGCTGCCGAAATCGATGGAGCGGATAGCCAGTCTCTGGCATTGATTTCTGCTGTCAATAAACCCAAGGGTGAACGCTTCTATCGTCCCAAAGGTGTTAGCAAGCCCACCAACCTCGATGACTTTCTGCCTAACCTGACAGAGCAATTTTCTCGAGAAATTTGTAGTCGTGTGCTAGCTTGGTTGCCAGAGCGTGTCACCGATGTGGTTCTCACTGGAGGCGGTGGTGAATTCTTCTGGGAAGACGTGCAACGTCTGCTCAAGGAAGCTCAGATTAATGCCCATTTATCCGCACCTTCCCGGCAGGCTAACGCCTTGGGGCAGTATATTTATGGAGAGGCACAATTGTCTTCCAGTCGCTCTTCTAGGGCTTAAAACTGATGTTCCAATGGTCAAAAAAGGTAGTTAAATCGGTCACGTTCAACCCTGGGGTTGCTGACGAAAGTTTATTAGCGGTTGTAGAAAGCCACTTGGAGCAACAACCTGACAAGACTTTCAGCGACCTCTGTAAAGAAGCCTTATGGCAATCTTTATGTGTGCCGGAATCTGTAAAACCGAGTCCAAAAATGGCGGCGACAGAGTCGTCGGTTGAACAAAAAATCGATGAACTGCAACGTCAAGTGGCTGACCTAGAGGAACGTTTTTTTGCTAAGGGATCTCATCGTTTGGAGGCGATGGAACGCCATATTTTGCAACTGACGCAACAAATGGCGCATCTGGCAATTATGGTCAATGAGCGATCCATCATTCAGCCTCCAACGACATCAGCACCAGCAATGGAAGTAGTAAATACTGCTTATGCTGTAAGCCCTATGGAAGAGGTTGACCCCGTCATCAGCCGCCTCAGTCAGTTTCTTGATGACTTTTAAGGAACTATTGGGCTGGTAAATATTTTTTGCCCCTGTTGGCAATCCTTAATAGTAAATACTATTAAGGATTATTAATATACTTATATTTTTATAGAGATGCGATCGCTCTCTGTAACTCTCCGAAAAACCGATGTCAGCTTTACTAGCACGATAAATTTTTTAATCAGCAATCACACTGTAGACTGTGTGGTTGCTAACTTGAATATAGTTAATTGTGGTTGAGTATTCAATTAGGAATTCTATAGATAAATACAGATATAGGAAAAAAGCTGATTGCTAATACATGAAAAAATAAAAATTGTTATTCTCTATCTTAAACAACTAGGAACCATTTGCATTTCAATCTCAAGTTAGATTCAAGCAAGCTGCTTTTATATCCAGAGTACATTGCCCAGCGATCGCAATCCCATTAGTATCAATGCGTAAATGCAATCTTGCAGAGTCTAACTAGTAACGCAATCGGCTGAAAGATAAATAATAATGTCAAGATTTACACAAAGTTATCAAAAAAGAACGCACTTGGCGGAGCCAGCGCTGGGTTGAAGTTTCCTCCATTGAGGCGACTGCCGTTGCAAAGGACACATAGACACAAAGTAGCTTCCCGAAGTTTATAAATAAGAGTTTTTGCGTAAGTCCTAAATATGCTTAATCACTGGCTCAAGCCATTACTTACAAATTGCTTTTTGAGCGTAATCAAGCAGCTAAGCAGCTACTACATTCAAAGTTGTGTTGCAAAAACAAGGAGTATTTAGATAAAAGTACTGAAGGCGATATGATATAACACAATAACAATTAAAATACATCTTTCAATTAGCATAATCATCGTAATGTTTTCATTAAGAGAATCTAAAATGCAACATACCAAATGGCAGAAACATCGCAGGAGCGCGCAAATTTTTGGTGTTGTTCTACTGGCTGGATTATCCTCTACATATCCGCAGGTACAGTCGGTATCTGCTTGTCCCCTCAATTACTCATTTTGGAATGATTCAACTCAGCTCGGTACAGCATTTGAACTCGATCCCGACCCTGTAGAATTAGGATTAAGGTTCCGCTCTGATGAAGACGGTGAGATTAGCGCCATCCGATTCTACCGAGCCGTGCCAATTGAAAGTGGCTATAAAGTTAACTTATGGAGTGCAACAGGTGAGTTGCTAGGTTCGGGAATGGCGGTCGAAGGACAGGGACCGACTCCAGGCTGGCAGACAATCCAACTGTATCCACCAGTCACTATCCAAGCAAACAAATATTATGTCGCTTCCTATTATGCAAGTAGAGGAACATACTCAGTAACCGAAAACTTTTTCACCAATGCTGGTGTCAATAACGGTCCACTGCGCGCACCGCGAGATGGTGAAGATGGAAGCACTGGTGTATATTCTTACAGTATAGGAGGCGGCTTCCCAACACAGACTTATCGTGGCAGCAATTATTGGGTAGATGTCGTCTTCAAGCCAAATTCATCTACCCAGCACGAGTAGAATAAAGCAGGGTGAAGGAGTTAGGGATTGGGAAACAGAAGAACATTCCTTTACCCTGTCTTGCCCAGTCCCTAGTCCCCAGTTCCTACTCAGCACTTTCAAAAATGTCGTTGAAATCAGTTAATGATATTTTGGGCGTTCTGGAACAGCAAGCTAAATGGCAAGAGCAGCCGTTTCAGCGATTGCTCCAGTGTTGGGCAGAAATCGTCGGAACAGTTGTTGCTGCCCATACTCGACCATTGTCGATTCAGCGTGAAGTTTTGCGGGTAGCAACTTCTAGCGCTGCTTGGGCGCAAAACCTGACTTTTGGACGGCAGACTCTGCTTGTAAAGTTAAATGAAAAGCTACCCACGCCTTTAGTAGATATTCGCTTTTCTAGTGCTGAGTGGCGGTGTCTACCAGATGAACAGAAGCAACAACAAACGATTTTGCCATACGAGCATCCCAGTTACCTAGGAGATGTCAGTAGTTCTCACCATAATGTTACCCCCGCTATTGTGAATGCGAATACTGCCTTTGAGCACTGGGCGAAGACAATGCAAACGCGATCGCATGGCTTACCTCTTTGTCCCCAGTGTCAATGTCCCACTCCACCTGGTGAACTCCAACGCTGGCAAGTCTGTTCTTTTTGTGCCGCCAAGCAGTTATCGGACAAGTTTGAAGGCAGTGGGGAGTACGGCTAGTAAGTCAAAAGTAAGTAATTAAATGTCAAGGCTTCGGCAAAAACATCAATGCTTAACGACACCCCAAACTATCTCGCGTAGAAACACCTGTAACTGGATTTGTTCCATCTGCTTTTTCGCACAGTAGCGACACTTGATAGCGATCAATTAAAGCATCTGTAAAATCAGCGCCAGAAATATCAGCATCGTAAAAGCGGCTACGTGTCAAAGTTGCTTCTGTAAAAATAGCATTTTTCAGGTTTGCGCCATCTAAAGTGACGCGATCGACCAAAGCACCGGTTAGATTTGCACCTTCTAAATTTGCTTTTAATAAAACTCCCTTAGTCAGAATTGCGTTGGTTAAATTTGCTTTTTGAAAATTTGCACCCCGCATTTCCGCAGCTACAAAAGTCCCGCCTGCCAAGTCAGCACCCTTAAAATCATGATTCTCTAGATTTATATTGCTGTAGTTAATTGTATTTACTTGAGCAAAAGCTGGTTTGGGATTAATCATTACCCATAACCAAGCCAAAATCAAAATTACAATCAAACTAAACAATCTCAGCAAAATCTTTTTCATAAATTTAAATTTTTGTCAGCGGTGAGCCAGTGCGATCTTGGGGTCTCCCCAAGTGGAGCATCTGGCGTGGTTTCCTTTATGAACAACTTTAGCGAGTCTTCTCCCAAGGGGAGACGCTAAGAGCGAACGAGCGTCGCCTGTTCGCAGTTAGGCGTTCCCGCAGGGTAGGATCGGTTGTCAGTTGTGTAAGAGTTTATAACTACTAACCACTGACGACTGACTAATGACTATTTCCAATCTTTACCAATACGAATTGTCAAGTCAGATTCCAAATCACCGCTTGCTGCCACTTCTAATTGACCTAAACCGATGATTTTTTGCAGTTCAATTCCAGGTTGTCGGTTTCCTTTGCGAAGAATAATCTGAGTCTGGCGTTGAGTATCGGGCCAATCTGGGACTGTGTAAATATTTTTAAAGCCTTTCTGTTTGAGATAGGCGATAACTTTTTCAGTTAGTTGAGGTTGATTGGAAGCATTTTGAATAGCAATTTTGAGGTTAGAAACTGGACGCGAATCTTGTTTAAGACCGGGTACATCTACCCCAACATAATTATTCAGTAGGCTCTGTTGTCCAGTCATATTCAACCAATAACTATTGGGGTCTTGGCTGAAACGGCTGAATGTACCAGGTAACATGGTCATTTGGAAATTATCCCGCTCTAGATTACTGGAAAAATTCACCAAAGCCATCATTTCTTCTATCTTGAGGTTTGTGTCAAAATACTTCCGCATAATGCGGGTTAATTGAGGCAATCTGGGTAAGACGGTGGGACTGTTAAGGCGTTGGAGTAATGCCGCCACTAGTGCTTGCTGTCGCTGCACTCTTGGTAGATCTCCTTGTCCTGGTTCGCGGAACCTAGCAAACTGTGCCGCCTGTTCGCCATTGAGGGTTTGCCAGCCGCTGACTAAATTAATCGACTGTCGACTGCTAGAGTCTTGATATTCCATTGATTTAGGAACAAACACCTCTACTCCACCTAATTGATCGACTAACTCCCGGAAGCCACTAGTGGAGATGCGGATGTAGCGATCGATGGGCGCATTGTTGAGGGTACGGCTGACTACCCGCGCTGCCAGGACTGGCCCGCCTTGGGCATTGGCATCAGATACTTTTGTCAATCCTTTTTCTGGGATGGCGATCATTGTATCTCTGGGGATCGAAAGTACCCGCATAGATTTATCGCTGGGGTTGAGTCTGACTAGCAACATGCTATCGCTTTTGCCAGCAAAACTTTCTGCTGAACCATCAATACTACCCCTAACTGGTTCAATCCCCATAATCAGGATATTCATCGGTCGTGATAACTGGTACTGGGAAATTTTGCTCCATAACTCCCCAGGCAATGGCATTTTTTGCTCGTCTTTACCAGCAAATCCTAATTCTTCATCTGTTCGATCCAGGTTGCTCCATAAAGGAGTCCACAGCGCCAACGTTGATACCAACAGCCCAGATAGAACAATCCCGACAACAACTGTCAATATCCACAACAGCCATCGAGGCATGGTTAAGCCCAACCTCTCGTAAAGCTCGTTGGGGATAGCACCTACAGACTCTACGACGCTACGGTGAGTATTTGCTAGCTGTTGTGATGTCTCTAGCTCTGAAGCTGTTACTGGCTCAAGTGTTCCCGAATTTTCTGCTAGTTGTATTTCATGAGGCCCTACGTCCAGATTTAATTCTGGTATTTGTTGAGGCGCGACCTGATTTTCTGAAAATTGCACTTGTTTTATCACTATTATCTCCCCACTCAACCACTCCCTAAAAGTATGTTAATGCAAGCTACAAATCTTGCCAGAGTAAAAGCTCACTGTACACTATGTATTGTTCTCCAGTATGTGTGTTTGACAACATGACTAGTTCTTTGTTCCCAGTGATCCTTGCCGGAGGCAAAGGTGAGCGTTTTTGGCCCCTAAGTCGCCAAGACCGACCAAAGCAATTTTTAAGTCTTGATGGTAGTTCTAGAAGTCTATTGCAAGCAACCGCCGATCGGCTACTACCGATCGCAGGAAGTTGGGAGTCCTTATGGATTATTACCTCTAGTCAGATAGCTGAAGGAGTACGACAACAGCTACCCGAACTGCCATATCAAAATTTATTGATTGAGTCACAGGGTAGGGATACCGCCGCAGCCGTTGCTTGGGCAAGTTTAGAAATCAAAAAACGTTACGGAGAAGACGCTATTATCGGCTTTTTCCCCTCTGACCACTGGATAGCGAACCAAAAGGCGTTTGCACGTACCTTAAGTGCTGCTACCCAGCTAGCGGCAAGCACAGCAGCGATTGTCACTCTGGGGATCAAGCCTACTTTCCCATCAACTGGTTACGGCTACATTGAGCAAGGCGAAAAGATTGGTAGCTTTAATGAGTTGCCAGCTTATCATGTCAACCGCTTTACTGAAAAGCCCAACCGCGAAACAGCAGAAACTTTTTTATCTACTGGACGATTTAGCTGGAATAGCGGCATGTTTGTGTTTCGGGCTGGGGTAGTTCTCAAGGAACTACATACCCATGCTCCAGAAATCATCGAACCTTTAGAACAACAGGGGCCTGATATCTATCCCCGGTTACCTAAAAAGAGTATAGACTATGCACTCATGGAAAAGACCACCTTAGCACATGTTTTACCAGTGGAATTTGGTTGGGACGATCTAGGAGATTGGAATGCGATCGAGCGTTTACTCAAAAAAGAAGAGACTCCCAATGTGGAACTCGCTACCCATGTGGGACTGGATACACAGGGGGCTATTATTTATGCCACCAATCCAGAAGATGTAATTGTTACTATTGGTTTAGAGGATGTGGTGATTGTGCGCGATCGCAACGTCACCCTCATTGTCAATAAAGACCGCACCCAAGAAATCAAGCAGGTTCTGAAAACTCTGCAAAACGATCCCCGATTTACTGAACTGCTGTAAATGTAAACTATAAAGTTAAAACCCCTGGCAGAGGCTCAATAAGAGCTTTTTCTATTATAACTTGACTGTCTGTTATTTTAGCTGACAGTTATGCAAATCATTACCATTGAGCCTCTAGCCAAAACGATCGCAATTAAATCTATTAACGGTTACCAAAGATACATTTCTCCTGCTAAAGGCTTTTCTTGCCCTCATCGCCTATTACATGGTGGTGATTCCTGTTCTGAATACGTCAAAAAGATGCTGAGCCAGCACAGTCTCACAGAAGCAATCAAATCATCCAGACAAAGATTTCAAGACTGTACAACAGCTAGCAAAACCTTAGCTAATTCTGAATGCCGTTTTTTTATCGTACCTTGTTGCTTACCCCTCTAATCACCCTGCGTCTTTGCAGTTCGTAACAAAAATGTTCCTCACACAAACTGTTCCCCGCCAACGAGAAATTATCGAAGTAGTCCTCCGCAACGGCTGGGATTATATGCGGAGGTTGCTGACTGGTGGCAAAGCTGATGAACCTCAGCTACCCACGCCTGCGGTTTTAAAAAATATCTTGGTGGATTTGGGGCCAGTCTATGTCAAACTCGGTCAGCTACTTTCTACCCGCCCAGATTTACTTAGCGCTGCCTACATTGAGGAACTTTCAACCCTACAAGACGAAGTACCGCCAGTTCCTTGGTCAGATGTAGAAGTAGTTATCCGCAAACAACTAAAACGGCCGCTTGAAGAAACCTTCAGTACAATTAATCCTGTCCCCGTAGCAGCGGGGTCGATTGCCCAGACGCATCGAGCCACATTAGTAGATGGTCGGGAAGTTGCTCTGAAGGTGCAGCGTCCGGGAATTGATGTCACAATTGCCCAAGACATTGCTTTAATCCAAGGTATTGCCGATTTAGTGGCGCGTACCGACTTTGGGCAAACCTATGAAATCAAATCTATTGCTGAAGAATTTACCAAAGCCCTGGAAGCAGAGTTGGATTTTACACGCGAAGCAGGTTTTACAGACCAGTTGCGACGTAATTTATCCCGCAGTCGTTGGTTTGATCCCACACAACTTGTAGTTGCAGAAATTTACTGGGATTTAACTACAGAAAAATTATTGGTGATGGAGTGGCTGGACGGAGTACCGTTCCTTTCGGCGGATTTGAACAGTAGTCAAAACGGTAAAGACCCAGCCGTCGAACGCAAAGAAATTACAACTTTGCTATTTCGAGCATTTTTTCAACAACTATATATAGATGGATTTTTTCACGCCGATCCCCATCCAGGAAATTTATTTTATCTTCAGGATGGTCGCGTTGCCCTTTTAGACTGCGGCATGGTGGGAAGACTCGATCCCCGCACCCAGCAGATATTAACAGAAATGTTGTTGGCGATTGTTGATTTAGATGCGGGAAGATGCGCTCAATTAACTTTGCAGCTAGCAGATTCTGCTCAACCTGTAATTTTATCTCGGTTAGAAAATGATTACGATCGCATGTTGCGAAAGTATCACAATGTCAGCCTCACAGAAATCAACTTCAGTCAGATAATTTATGAAATTTTGCAAGTCGCCCGCAACAATAAAATTAGGTTACCTAGCAACATGGGGTTGTATGCCAAAACCCTAGCTAATTTAGAGGGGGTGGCGCGTACCTTCAACCCGGAGTTGAATTTTTTCGATGAAGTTAAGCCATTAATCACAGACTTGTTTCGCAGACAACTATTAGGCGATAATCCTGTGCGATCGCTTTTGAGAACAGCTTTAGATATTAAAAGCCTCTCTTTACAATCTCCCCGCCAAATTGAACTGTTATTAGATCGAGTTACCTCAGAAACCTTACAGTGGAATCTTTCCCTGCGTGGTTTAGATGGGATGCGGCGAACCATGGATGATGCTGCCAACCGATTGTCTTTTAGTATTTTGGTTGGTTCACTGATTATGGGAGCAGCAATTATTACAACCAAAGCCCAGACATCTCAAATATCTTTTTTAAGCAGCGTGCTGTTTGCCGTTGCAAGTCTGTTGGGATTGTGGTTAATCATTAGTATTCTGCGATCGGGGCGTTTGCGGTAAAAGTAATTAGGGATTGGGGAACTCGTGGTTCCCCTCTAGGGGGTCTCCCGACTTGAGGGGAGTGGCGTGAAACCCCAAGACCCACAAGGGGTGACGCTCCTGCGTCGCTAACGCTACGCTAACGGCAGTTCCTCTTTGGGGGAACCACCATCGCTCTTAGCGTCTCCCCTTGGGAGAAGACCGGACTGCCTCACCGCAGTGGCTCCCCTTGGGAGAGGACTCGCTATGACAACTTTCCATAAAATCTAAAATCCCAAATCCAAAACGGTATAACAATTTAGAGAAGACTCTCATACTAAAGCGATGTTTGGTTTGGGTGGCTCTATCGACTTTAAGCAACTGGCGTTCATCATTCATCGCTTCCCAGTGTTTTTCTCTAGTTTTAATATAGAGTTTATGTCAATAATTATTGCTGAAAATCTAAGTAAATTTTATCCGGTAGCTGTTAAAGAACCAGGTATTAAAGGGACAATCACCCACTTTTTCCGGCGCACATACCGTTCAATTAAAGCAGTTCAAGACGTTTCCTTTGAAATTGCTCCAGGTGAGGTAGTGGGATTTTTGGGACCAAATGGTGCAGGTAAAACCACTACGCTGAAAATGCTCACAGGGCTAATTCATCCTTCTAGCGGTATAGTCAGAGTCGCTGGACATGTTCCGTTTCTGCGCCAAGAGGAATTTTTGCAAAAAATTACTTTGGTGATGGGACAGAAGCAGCAACTCATTTGGGACTTACCAGCGCTAGATTCTTTAAAAATTAATGCCGCTGTGTACAACATCTCGGATAAAGAATTTCAGCGGCGAGTAGGGGAATTAACTGAGATGCTGTCCCTAGAAGGTAAACTTACCCAACCGGTGCGGAAACTGTCTTTGGGTGAACGGATGAAGGCAGAACTGTTGGCAGCACTTTTGCACCGTCCTCACGTATTGTTTTTGGATGAACCGACGCTAGGACTGGATGTGAATGCTCAAGTCGCAGTGCGTGATTTTTTGCGCGAATATAATCAACGTTATCAAGCGACAGTATTGTTAACTAGCCATTACATGGCTGATATCACGGCTTTGTGTCAACGGGTTCTATTGATTCATCAGGGAAAGCTGATGTATGACGGTAGCTTAGATGGACTGCTGGAACGTTTTGCTCCTTATCGTGAAGTCCATATAGAGTTAGCCCAACCTCTACCGCTAGAAAAACTCATGGTTTATGGTGATGTGCAACTCTTGGAAGGGCGGGCAGTGTGTTTTATGGTACAGCAAGAGGCGCTCACCCAGACAGTATCTAAGATTTTGGCAGATTTGGAAGTAATTGATTTAACAGTGAGCGAGCCACCTGTAGAAGAAGTAATTGGACGAGTTTTTCAAGCAGGGGTTGTTTAGGGAGTGCATTATCAGTGTTGAGGAGCCAGTGTATTCGGTCGCCAGACTTTTAGACGCGCTTTGCGCGACTTCCCATTCGCGTTAGCGTCTCCGAAGGAGAAGGGTAGCAACTGGCGTTGCTGAGTTAAGAGTCATATCATGTCCGGCTGATTAGTTGTGATTGCGAGCGTAGCGTGGCAATCTCCAAACTCTTGCGATTGCTTCATTGTTTGCTAGAAGCAGGCGATCGCACTACATATGCTTAAAGGCTCAAGGAAGCAGCAGCCAACCTAGGAAAGTCGGTGCGAACAGTGCGGTGACTAGTTGATAAATGGGAAAAAGAAGGACTTATTGGGCTGACACAATAAGAGTTAACAAAAATTAGGGTTTGCTCACTGCTCAAGCGGTAGAAAATTCGCCAGAGTAAAGGTAAGACTTCTTACTTGAATTTTTCCAAAAGCTGTGAAATTCCTGGGATGTCCCTGTAGAAAAGACTTTTAATCCAAAATCTAAAATTATTATGACTCAAATATTTACAGCCCCAACCCACATAGACCCCTATATTCGTATTGCTAAACTTGCAGATGTTCAAGCAGCAGGTAGTTTATTAGTCAAGAGTGAAAAACACGCGATCGCTCTATTTTACTCAGACAATAAAGTCTATGCAATTGATAATCGTTGCCCTCATATGGGCTTTCCCCTCCACGGCAGTACTTGCAAAGATGGGATTGTAACTTGCCCTTGGCATTATGCGCGCTTCGACCTCGCCAGTGGCGGAACATTCGACTCTTGGGCAGATGATGTTCCCTCCTTTCCTGTAGAAATCCGCGATGGCGATGTGTGGGTAAATCTATCTCCTCCAGCTGATGCCCATACCCACCACCATCAGCGTCTTGAAGATGGTTTAGAACAGGGTATTTCGTTAGTCATTGCCAAATCAGCGATCGCTTTGTTAGACATGGGTGCAGATCCGGGCGAACCATTCCAGTTGGGGCTGGAATTTGGCACTCGTTACAACAAGGCAGGATGGAGTACAGGTTTAACCATCCACACCTGCATGATCAATCTACTGCCCTATCTAGATGCAGAAGACAAACCCCGCGCCCTTTTCCAAGGACTTTCGGCCGTAGCTAATGATAGTGCAGGTGCGCCACCTCACTTTGTAGTTCACCCATTGCCTAATTCCACCGCTGACTTGCATACTCTCAAAGGTTGGTTTTGCCAGTTTATTGAGGTGCGCGATAGTGAAGCCGCCGAAAGGTGTCTGGTATCTGCAATTCGGGCGGGGGCTAATTCGGAGCAGATTGCAGATATACTATTCACGGCTGCCACAGACCACCGCTATCTCGATATCGGTCATACACTCGACTTTATTAATAAGGCGCTGGAAGCACTCGATGCTGTGGACTGGCAAGGTGCAGAGTCAGTTTTAGCTAGTTTAGTTGCTGGTTTGGCAAGCGCCTCCCGCATGGAAGAATCTAATTCCTGGCGCTACCCTGTGAATTTGGTGGCAATTCTAGAGTCTGCCTTTGAACAGTTACCCATAGCTTTGGCAACCAGACGATCGCAACAAGCAACTTGGTCTGGTAGAGATGAATTAGTGCCGATTTTATTGGGGGAAGACCCACAAGCGATCGCCAACTCTCTTTTAACCGCACTACAAGCAGGTTGTACTGAGGAAAAATTAGCGAGCGTAGTTACTTACACAGCCGCATTGCGTGTAGCTCGTTTCCATACCAATAACGACTTTGGTGACTGGAATTCAGCACACCATCCATTCACATTTGCCAATGCAGTGCATCAAGGATTACGACGAGTCCCATCACTGGAATTACTGCGAGGTGTCTTTGATGCTGCGATGAGCGTGTATCTGAACCGCTTTTTGAATGTACCACCAGCACGACTTCCAGAACTAAAAGACTCCGCTCAAAATCCTGAAGAATTACTCAAGCAGCTACCAGATTTATTGGATCGCCAGCAGCAAGTAAATGAAACAGGTAAGTTAGTTGGTCATTATTTATATAGTGGCGGTTCTGCAAAACGACTGATGGCAATGTTGGGTAAGCTGATGCTGCGAGAAAACCGCGACTTTCATGTAATTCAAGAAATAGAAGCAGCTTTTCGGCAATACTCTCTCCTGGGACAAACAGCAGCTGGTGTCCACGTATTAGTTGCCGCAGCTCGGTATTTGGCAGCACACGCACCGACGATGCGATCGCAAGGACAAACCTATCAAATCGCTTACCGATTGCATAAGGGCGATCGCTTATTTGAAGAGTCCTAATTTGTTTGAAAATATATCCTTGAAGGCAGGAGCCAGGAGAAGACGAAGACGCAGAGGTCTTTGCGATCGATTACCCGCGTCCCGTATCTTCTTCGCATCTGTAATATTTTATCTTCATTTTATGACACCCTAAGTTGACATATAAATGTCATAAGATTGACATAACTTTGACTAAACATTGTTTGAGCAGAAAAAGTTTAAACTGGTAAACTCATGTCAGTATTAGTTTGACTATTGCAGCAATTTTTTGGGTATTTGGCTCTGTAACGACCCGCCCAACACTATACCTATAATATAATTTGATACACTTAGCAATTTGCTGTATCTATGATTTTGAATAACTTCATGAAGGTTGTAAATATAACTAATGCCGAATACGCTATGAGAATTTCTTGAGAAAGAGTTTGACGTATTGACTTTTGGAAATTGAAAAAAGTGAAACAGTATCACCCATATATGGAGAACTTAGAGCCAATATCAGCTTTAAATTTAATAATATTCAAGTAAATAGACTTTTTTGCAGATTTTTTTTCAAAAACTATTGACTAGCTTTTAATTTCATCATTTTACTTCATTTTGTAGTAGCTAACAAAGGTCTGTAAAACCTGGAGCAGACTGAAGCGTAAGTACAAAAAACTATCAAAGATAAAGGCGATCGGCTTTTGCTATAGTAAACACAACTAGAATAAAATATACAATGTTAATTTTTAATACGTAAGTATTTGCATATTGGGATAACTACCGAAACTCAAAGTTAATTTATTATCACTGCATTTTTAATACATGACTTTAAGAAATTGGAGAAGGAAGCGCGGCGTTGTACTGACTACTAAAGGTTTACAAAAACTTCAAGAGGCAAAACGTCAATCAGAAGCAAAGGAAAATTTTGGCAATAGCTACACACTTGAAGAGATGAGTACACTCACTGGGCTGTATCCCAGTACAATCTCTAAAGTACTCAATCGTGAAGGAGGAGTTGACAAAAAAACCCTTGAAAAGCTGTTTTTAGTTTTTAAAGCAAAGATTGATATAAGTGACTATTTAAGCTCTAATACTCGGCTAGACTGGGGAGATGCTACCTATCCATCCATGTTTTATGGACGTACAGATGAACTGAACGCCTTAAAGCAATGGATTCTTGATGAGCGCTGTCAATTAATAGCACTTTTAGGAATGGGTGGGATTGGTAAAACATCCCTATCTGTGAAGATTTCTCAACAGATACAGGAAGATTTTGAATATATAATTTGGCGATCGCTACGAGAAGCTCCACCTGTTAAAACTATCCTTTCTAACCTGATCCAGGTATTATCTGACGACCAAGAAAGAGAAAGCCATTTATCAGAAAACTTAGGTGATAGAATATCTAGACTAATATATTACTTACAAAATTCTCGCTGTTTGATAATACTTGATAATGTAGAGTCAATTCTCCGCAGTGGTAGTAGAGCTGGACAATATCGAGAAAGATATGAAGGTTACAGCGAGCTTTTTAGACGAATAGGAGAAACATCTCACACTAGCTGTCTAATCTTAACTAGTCGGGAAAAACCTAAAGAAATAGGATTACTAGAAGGAAAAAGACTGCCTGTTCGCTCATTAACACTGAGTGGATTGAAGGTGCTGGAAGGACAAGAAATATTGAAAATTAAAGGGTTAGCCGCCGCAGAATCTGAATGGAAAGTCATAATCGAACTTTATGCAGGTAATCCATTAGCTTTAAAGATAGTTGCCACAACCATTCAAGATATCTTTGATGGGAATGTTGCTGAATTCTTACAACAAAACACATCTGTATTTGGAGATATCCGCGATATTTTAGAGCAGCAGTTTGAGCGTTTGTCAGATTTAGAAAAAGAAATAATTTATTGGCTGGCGATTAATCGTGAGCCAGTTACTTTATCAGAGTTGCGACAAGACATCGTATTACCAAGACCAACTCAAAAATTACTGGAGTCACTAGAATCTTTAGTGCGGCGATCGCTAGTTGAGAAAAGTACAGTAACTTTCACCTTACAACCTGTAGTTATGGAATACGTAACTCAGGTATTGATAGAACATGTTTGTGAAGAAATTGTAACTGAGAATATTGAACTTTTTCAATGTCATACTCTAATGAAGGCAACTGCTAAAGATTATATCAAGGAAGCTCAAACCCGCCTCATTCTCCAACCAGTAATAGATGGGCTGTTAGCTGTCTTAAGAAGCAAAAGAGGCATTGAAAATCAATTAACTACAATTTTAGCAAGGTTGCGAGAAAAATCTCCTTTAGAACCAGGGTATACAGCAGGGAATATTCTTAATTTACTTTGTCAACTCAAGATAGATTTAAAGAGCTATGATTTTTCTTCTCTAACTGTTTGGCAAGCAGACCTACAGAATGTCAAATTACACAGCGTAAACTTCCAAAATGCTAATTTAGCTAAGTCTGTTTTTGCCGAAACTTTCGGTGGTATTTTATCTGTAGCTTTTAGCCCTGATGGAAAACTTTTAGCTATAGGTGATACCAATGGTGAAATTCGCTTGTACCAAATTTCCGATTGGAAACAGCTTTTAACTTATAAAGGACATACTAATTGGGTTTTATCGCTTGCCTTTAATTATGATGGCAGTACTCTTGTTAGTGGTAGTACTGACCATACTGTAAAGTTATGGAACACAAGTACTGGTGAATGCCTCCAAACTTTAACTGGACATGAGCATGAAGTTTGGTCAGTTGCTTTTAGTCCAGATGGTCAGACAGTAGTAAGTGGCAGTGATGACCAGACAATGAAGTTATGGAGTGTCTTTACTGGCCAATGTCTGAGAACTTTTCGAGGACACACAAGTTGGGTACTCTCCGTCGCCTTCAGTAACGATGGACAAATCTTAGTTAGTGGCAGTGATGACCAAACATTAAAGTTATGGGATATCAATACTGGTGAATGCCTCAAAACCTTTCGAGGACATTGTGATGGAATACGGTCAATTGCTGTCAGTGCTGATGGTAAGATGCTGGCGAGCGGTAGTGATGACCAGACATTAAAGTTATGGGATATAAATACTTGTGAATGCCTCACAACTTTTCAGGGACATTCCAATGAAATTTATTCAGTGGCTTTTAGCCCAAAGGGCGATCTCTTAGCTAGTGGCAGTTTTGACCAAACAGTGAAGCTATGGAGTGTTAGCACCTATGAATGTCTGAAAACATTCCATGGACATTCCAGTTGGGTATTTTCGGTCGCCTTTAATTCACAGGGTGATTTTCTAGTAAGTGGCAGTTATGACCAAACAGTGAGACTTTGGAGTGTTTACTCAGGGCAATGCCTCAAAACATTCCAAGGGTATACTAATCAGGTACTCTCAATCGCGTTCAGTCCAAATGGACAAACATTAGCAAGTGGCAGTCATGACTCTTCGGTGAGATTGTGGGATGTCAATACGGGGCAATGCTTGAAAATATTCCAGGGACATCATGCGGCAGTTCGGTCAGTTGCCTTCAGTCCCAATGGGCAAACATTAGCAAGTGGCAGTCATGACTCTTCAGTAAGATTGTGGGATGTCAATACGGGGCAATGCTGGAAGCAATTACAGGGACATCGTGCAGCAGTTTGGTCAGTTGCCTTCAGTCCAAATGGGGAGATATTGGCAAGTAGCAGTGACGATCAAACGGTGAGATTGTGGGATATCAATACGGGGCAATGCAGGAAGCAATTACAGGAACATCGTGCGGCAGTTTGGTCAGTTGCCTTTAGTCCTCAAGGAACAATGCTAGTGAGTGGATCTTTAGATCAGACAATCAAATTGTGGGACATCACCACTGGTGAATGCAAAAGAACACTAGAAGGGCATAATGCCTGGGTTTTATCCGTTGCTTTTAGCCCAGATGGTGAATTGCTGGCAAGTACTAGTCCGGATGGAACATTAAGGTTATGGAGTGTTAGCATCGGTGAATGCAAAAGAATTTTAAAGGATAACACAGCTTGGTTACAGTCAGTTATCTTCAGTCCAGATAGCCGGATAATAGCAAGCAGTAGCCAAGATAATACAGTCAAGTTGTGGGATATAAGTACTGGCAAATGCATTGGGTATTTCCAAGGACACACGGGTAGGATTTGGGCAATCGCCTTTAGTCCTAATTATCAAATTTTGGCTAGTAGTGGTGATGATGAAACAATTCGACTCTGGAATATAACAACAGGTGAGTGCTTAAAAACCCTGAAAGCTGAGAAACCCTATGATGAGATGAACATTATTGGAGTTACAGGTTTAACTTCAGCAACTATTGCTACGCTGAAAGCATTAGGGGCAATTGTTGGCTAAAAACAGTTTATCTAAAACTAATTATCAACTGGACTTTGGACTAAAAGGCTAGAGAAAAGCAGTCAGTGTTACTGCTGACTGCCGTAAAGTCAATGAAAGTAATCGATAAATCATTGACGTGATGATCCTGACACAACTAGAAAAATTCCGCCAAGCTATCTACGATTG